>DASVQP010000015.1 GCA_036389135.1 Longimicrobium sp. | reverse complement strand
GTGCCGCCGTGCGTGCGAGGGTCGAGGAAAGACGGTTGTTCAAGAGGTGCCTCCAGGAGCAGAGGTAGGAGTTCCGGACGGGACCGCGACGCGGCACACCGGGCGGTGCGCAGCGGTGGCGCCGCACTGTGCGGAGCCACGAACTACATCAGCAAAATCATCTTCGACAGGCCCGGGCGAAAGACTGAAAACGGCCTCCGCTCGGAAAGGGCAGTACCATGCATAACGCGCCACCGCACGGAACTCGCACTGCGCGTGGTGACGGGCAGCCACGCGGGACTGCCCCCACGATGGCGTTTGCGTCGAAGACGACGGCCGGCGCGTGACCGGCGACGGACAGACACGCAGATCCGTCCATACGGGATCTGTGCGTTCCATGGAGGGGGCGAGGCAGGGTAGGAGCGGGTGCGATGAATCGCGGCCCCTGCGGCGGCGGGGCAGGGCCAACAGGAAGGAGGCACGGAAAGTTCCCTCTCCGTGCCTCCCGCGTTACCCATCGCGCGCCGTTACGGGCGGCGGCTCGCCCTCAGGGCGGGGCTCGAAGATCCGGGCGGCGGTACGCGCTGTGGGGTGAAGTAGGCCCCGACTGTAGGCGTGCCGCCGACCTGGCCCTGGTTGCGCGAGCCCCAGCACAACACCTCGTTGGACGGCGTGGCGATGCCGCAGGTGTGATCCACGCCGGCCGAGATGGTGGAGTACGAGAACCCGCCCGCCACCGCGATGGGTACCGACGACTGCGACACGTCCGGCCCCGCTCCCAGCTTGCCGTTGGTGTTGCTCCCCCAGCAGTACGCGGCCCCGCCCGTGGTGATGGCGCAGGTGTGCGCCGTGCCGGCGGTCACCGAGCGGAAGGTCAGGCTGCTCGCGACCTGCACCGGGGTGGTGCTGTTGGAGGTGCTCCCGTTGCCGAGCTGGCCCGAGCCGCCCGCGCCCCAGCACAGGATGCGCCCGTCCGCCCTGACGGCGCAGCTGTGAGAGGTGCCGCTGCTGATCTGCGTGAGCTGCGTCCCGCCGGTCACCGCAACCGGTGTGGGACTGGTAGTGGAGGGCGTGGGGGTGCCGAGCTGTCCGTTCGAGTTGTTCCCCCAGCAGAACGCGGTGTTCGAGGTCGACAGTGCGCAGGTGAACGACGCGCCCGCCGAGATCTCCCTGAACTGGATGCCGCCGGCCACCGGCAGCGGCGTGCCGCTGCACGGAGCCTGCGCTCCGGACGGGCCCTCCACCGTGCACTGGGTGGTCACGGGCTCGGACGTACCGAGCTCGCCGAAGCGATTGCTCCCCCAGCACGACGCTGCCCCGGACGAGTCGACCGAACAGCTGTGAAGCGCGCCGGAGGTGATGAACACCGAGGTGGGAGCGAGCGGGGTGACCGTCGCCGGCGTCGTGCGGCAGGGGTATGAGTAGCTCGGGCTCAAGCGGCAGTTCTCCGTGCCCGGTGGGCCGCTGAGCTGGCGCATGATGTCGTTCCCCCAGCACAGCACGAAGTTCCCGGTCCTGGCGCAAGTCTGGCCGACCGGGTGGGGCGAATCGATCCCCGGGCCGCCTGCGGCGAGCTGCAGTGTGACTTCAGCGCCCACCCGCTGCGGGGTCCCCGTGGTTGGCGCGTCGGTGCCGAACTGCCGCGTCGCGTTGGAGCCCCAGCAGTACGTGGCCCCCTGGTTGATCGCACAGGTGTGGAAGGCGCCGGCATCCAGCGCCGTCGCAGTGAAGGTCGCCCGCACCGTGACGGTCGCGCTCGCCTCCACACCGCCGGAGGCAGCGAACACCGTGGTGGTGCCCATGCCCGTGCCCCTCACCAGCCCCGTCGCGTCCACCGTGGCGACGGCGGCCGAGCCCGTGCGCCAGGTGAACTGCGCGTTCGTCACGGGCGCGCCCGACGAGTCCACCGCCGTCGCGCGGTAGCGCACCGTGTCCCCGACCAGGATGGAAGCCGAAGCGGGGGCGACTCCGACGGCCGCGACCACCTGCTGCACCACGATGGGAATGCTGTCCGACACGCCCTGCACCGTCGCCACCAGGAAGGTGCTCCCGTTGCCGCGCGCCCGCACCACCGGCGCTCCCTCCAGCGTGGCCACCGCTGCGTTCCGCGTGATCAGCGTGGCCGGTGCGAAGATCTGGTTGCCGTAGACGTCCACCGCGGTAATCGTCACCTGCTCCTGCCGCCCCAGCGTGGTGAAGCGGAGCGAGCGCGGGTTGATGATGACCCGCGCGGCCGTCCCCGTGCCCACGCTGGCGGTGAAGGTGACC
>DASVQP010000014.1 GCA_036389135.1 Longimicrobium sp. | reverse complement strand
GGCGGACACGTCGCGCAGCTGCACCGTCAGGTTGCCGGCCAGCTGGTTCACGTTGTCCGTCAGGTCCTTCCACGTGCCGGCGACTCCGGGCACCTCCGCCTGGCCGCCGAGCACGCCCTCCGTGCCCACCTCGCGCGCCACTCGGGTCACTTCGGATGCGAATGCGCTGAGCTGGTCCACCATCGTGTTGATGGTGTTCTTGAGCTCCAGCATCTCGCCCTTGACGTCCACCGTGATCTTTTGCGACAGGTCCCCGTTGGCCACCGCGGTGGTGACGAGGGCGATGTTTCGCACCTGGCCGGTCAGGTTGCCGGCCATGAAGTTCACCGCGTCCGTCAGGTCCTTCCACGTCCCCGCCACGCCCGGCACGCTCGCCTGCCCGCCCAGCACCCCTTCCGTACCCACTTCACGCGCCACCCGCGTCACTTCCGATGCAAAGGCGCTCAGCTGGTCCACCATGGTGTTGATGGTGCCCTTGAGCTCCAGCAGCTCGCCCTTCACGTCCACGGTGATCTTGCGAGACAGGTCGCCGCGCGCCACGGCCGTGGTCACGTCGGCGATGTTGCGGACCTGCGCCGTGAGGTTCGACGCCATGAAGTTCACGGAGTCGGTGAGGTCCTTCCACGTGCCGGCCACGCCGGGCACGTTGGCCTGGCCGCCCAGCCGCCCCTCGGTGCCCACCTCGCGTGCCACCCGCGTCACTTCGGATGCGAAGGCGCTGAGCTGGTCCACCAGGGTGTTCACCGTGGTGCCGATGCGCAGGAACTCGCCCTGCACCGACTTGCCGTCGATCTCCAGCACCATCTTCTGCGTCAGGTCGCCGCGCGCCACGGCGGTCAGCACGCGGGCCACCTCGGTGGTGGGCTGCGTGAGGTCCACGATCAGCCCGTTGACCGCCTCCAGCTGCTGCGCCCACCCGCCGGTGACCGGCCCCGCCGAGGCGCGATCGGACATCTGCCCTTCGCGCCCCACGGTGGTCGCCACCCGCGTCATCTCGCGCGAGACGCGGTCGTTGATGGAGGCGATCTCGTTGAACGTCTCAAAGATCTCGTCCATCAGCGGGTCGCTGGTGTCCGGCAGGCGCACGGTGAAGTCGCCCGCGCGCATCGCCCGCATGGCCGTCAGCAGGCGGCGCATGGGGAGCACGCCGCCATCCGCGCCGCCGGGAACCGCGGGGCCGCCGTTGCCGCCGCGGCCCCTGCCGCGCGCGGTGCCGGCGCCGTTCCCGGCGCCTCCGTTGCCGCGTGGCGCCCTCACCGGCGGAGGCGGCACCGCCTCCGCGTCGGCGGGGGGAGCCACGGGTGCCGTGGGGGCACGGCCGCGGATGCGCCGCCCCGGCGCGGGAACGGGCGCGGCCTCGGGCTGGCCGTTCCCCTGCGCGGAAGCCCCATCGCCGTCGCCGGCGGGGGTGAGGTTCGTCGGAGTGTCGTTCACGGGATCCACGGGCGGCTCCTGCTGCACGGGGTATTCGAATCGGGGGGACGCCACGCGCGGCGTCCCGTGTCGCAGACGGGCAATCGCCCTCTCGCACCGCGGGGGCGCGGCCGGGCGCTGCTTTTGGGCTGTCGCTGCTCGGCGGAGCGGCGCGCGGGGCGCCGCGATGCATCCGCGGCCCTCACGATACTACACGGAGGGCCGCCGGACCATGGGGGGACGCGCCGGATGCGCGCCGCTGAGGAAACGTACGTATCCCGCGATGCAACCCGCGGGCCAGCGGCGGGCGCCCTTCCCGGCTGGCGTGCACCCCCGCCGCGCCCTACAATACCGCCCGCCGGGGCGGCCCCCCGGACTTCTACACCGGAGAGCGGATGATGGATACGGCGGCATCGGGGTGGTACTACGCGCTCAACGGCGAACGGGTCGGTCCCCGATCGCTGGAGGAGGTGCGCTCCCTGGTGGCCAACGGAGTGCTCGACGCGGACTCGCTCGTTTGGACGGACGGGATGCGCGAGTGGGCGCGCGTGGGCGACTTCTCCATCCTCTCGCCCACCTGGGTGCAGCCCGCCTCCGCCCCCGCCCCCCGCGCCGAGGCGGAGTGGACCCCCGCCGAAGCGCCCGCGCCCCGCGCCAGCTACGCGCCGCGCCCCTGGCTGCGGCTCGGCGCTCGGCTGACGGACATCCTGGTGTGCCTGTTCGTGATGGGAGGCGTGGCGAGCGCCATCCCCGCCATCGCCGCGCGCATGCCGACGGACCCGACGGCGATCAGGGCGGCCGACCAGTTCCTGATGACCGCGGTGCTGGGAGTGCTGGTGGTGCTGCTGGAGGGGCTGCTCCTGCACCTGTTCGGCACCACGCCGGGCAAGTCGCTGTTCGCCGTGCGGGTCACCACGGCGGAGGGTGGTCGGCTCTCGCTGGGGCAGTCGTTCCAGCGGGCGGGGCGGGCGTGGGTGCTCGGCATGGGCGCGGGACTCCCGATCCTGACCATCCTGGTGCCGATCGCCAGCTACTTCCGCCTCACCGCGCGCGGCCGCACCACCTGGGACGAGGCCATGGACCTGCGCGTGGAGCACGGCGAGATGACCCCGGGCCGCGCACTGGCGATCGCGGGTTTCCTCCTCATGCTGCTGCTGATGCTCGGCTCCGCGATGAGCGGGATGAGCGGGATGGCGGGGCGGTGAGGGGCCGGAGGGCCCCCTCCCCCCGGCCCCCTCCCCCGCCTGCGGGGGCGCAGGGCGGGTGAGGGGGAGAACTCCGCGCTGTTCGCACAGATCTCTCGTAGAGGCGCGATTCATCGCGCCCGTGTCACGGGCTACGCCGATGCCCGCCCACACGCGCCGATCCGGTACCCACCGCCCGCCGCGCCGCGACCCCTGCTTCACCCACCGTCCCGTAGGGGCGCGATTTGTCGCGCCCGCCCCCCGCCCCGCATCGTCCCCCGCATTCCACCACACCGCACCCGTCGGGGCCGCCCCACGTGGCTGCCCGTGCCCGCCCCGGCTCCGCCGCCAGCCGCCACCCACCAGAACAAACCCCCGTGGCGCAATGCCGCAGGGGTTCGTCGTCCCGTCGCACGCTCACCGATGGCAGGCGTCGAGCAGAGACTCCTTGCCTTGAGGGCATTCGGTTGCGAGGTCGAGCTGCTGGACGCCGGCACCCCGCGCGGCCTCCGCCAGCACGAGCAACCGGGCGTATGGGGCATCGCGATCGGCCGTCACGTACAGCCGCGTCGCGCCGGGCCTGGAGGCGACAAGCGCACGCACTCTCTCGGACAGATCCGCATCACCCACGGGCATCCACTCCGAACTCTCCAGCAGATGGAACCTGCCGTCTTCATTGATCGCCGCCGTGAGCGGGTTCGCGCCGACGGGGAGGCCGGTCGATGCAGTCGGAAGGTATGGGCCGCCGGGAGCCGGCGTAAAGACCATCGCGAGCACCAGGAGAAGGACGCTCAAGAACGCCAGCGGCAACAGCGTGGAAGGTCCAAGATGGATCGGCTTCCTGGTCATCGACGTCATGTTGCCCTCGGCTTTGCGGTGTTCGCGGTATATGCGCGTCATCGGAACGCCTCAGCACAGCCACTTCTGCCCCTCAGCAGCTCAACGTGCAGCCGCCGCGTCGCGCACGCGCCCGCCGAACGACCGGCCGACGGCTCCCGCGAGCGGCGAGAGGAGCGTGGCGGCGATGACGAAGCGCAGGTAGTACCAGATCAGGCGCACGGCCATGTCCGACGGAGGCTCGCAGCTCCAGCACTCCGCGATCTCGAAGTTCATCCCCGTCGATGGGAAAGCCTGCTCCAGTCCCGCCGCGCGCGCCAGGATCGTCACGACCAGCGAGGCGAGCGCACCCATCGCGGCGGCGGCGGCGGCGTAGCGCGCCGTACGCTCCGTCCAGGGGGTTTCCTGCCGCCGCGCGAACCAGGCGGTGGAAAGCGCGAAAACGAGGATGATGTACGCGAGAGCCACCCCGGTGATCTCGTCCATCTGCACCGCACCGCCGGGCAGCACGGGGACGATGCCGGCGGGCGCGTAGAGCGCGGCCGCGATCAGGACGGGCCGGAGAGGCACGGGGGGCGGTGCCGCGGAGAGGCTGGTGAGCACGATGATCGATCCTGCGCTGAGAGTCGGAAGGGGTCAGGGCAGCAGCCCGAGAACGAGGCCGGTGATGGAACCAGCGAGGAAGCCGAGCGCGACCTCGGCCCAGCCGTGGCGGCCCAGAGCCACCCGCGCCCAGGCGAGCAGCGGCAGCACGAGCGCGAGCAGCCATCCGGCCGGCAACCCGCGAGACAGCAGCACCGCCGTCGCCAGCGATGCCGCCGCCATGTGCAGTGACACCTTGATCCACGGCGTCACCGCCGCGCAGAGCGCCACCATCGCCAGGGCGCCAATCGCCCCGCGCAGCAGGGGCGAGTCCGGATGCGCGACGGCCAGGTACCCGAGCAGCGCCAGGAGACCGGCGCCGCCCACCAGAAACAGCACGGGCCGCTCGTGCGGGTGCGACGCATCCACATTCGTCCACGCTCCGCTGCGCACCTGCCGCCGCATCAGCACCGCGAGCGGGAGGAACGCGAGCAGCGCCACCGTCGCGACGCTCCGCGCCGCCGCGCCCCAGCCCCGGTCGAGCTCCACGGCGCCCACCATCACCAGCGTCGTCACGAATGGATGGGCGAGGATCGACACCCATCGCGCCAGGCTGGTCATAGAGAGTGGGGCAAAGAACTGGATGTCCTTCAACGGCCTACACGTGGATGTCCGCGGCGAGCAGCAGCAGCATGAAGATGCCGAAAAGCAGGTACAGGCAATTCAGCACGATCCCGGTCCATGCGAGCGGGTTCCCCGGATGCCGTCTCACGTACAGCACGCCCAAGCGGGCGCCATAACAGCTTCCGAACGGGATGGCGAACCAACCGATCCCGAGCAGGGGCTCGATCAACAGGCCGATAGGGCGGAGGTGCAGGTAGACGCCCAGCAGGAAAAAGATCGGCCATGTGGCGATTTGGGCTGAAAGCAAAATCACCCAGACCGCCAGCGATCCGCCGGCGCTCGCAGCATTCACCGTGTGCCGTGGCGGCTCCAGATGAGGCACCCGGTCTAGCGGGAGTGGAGCCTCCCATTACGGAGCCCCGTGCCCGGTTTGCGTCTGGAGCAACGGCAGGAGGCCATCCGGCACGAGGCGTTCCGGGCCTGACGAGAGCGCCTCGATGGAGACCCAGCGAGCGGGCTCCCAGCCGGTTCCGGCTTCGGTCACCGGCAGCTCGGGGCGCTCGTACCACGAGCGATCGCTGAACCGCGCGTCAAAGACGAAGATGATCTCGTGCCCGGCACCTCCGGCGTACTCGAACAGGTTCTCCAAGACGCCGAGAAGGCGCGGTTCCTCGATCGTTCCGCCCAGCTCCTCCGCGATCTCGCGGCGCAGCGCGGTTTCGGCGCGCTCGCCAAACTCCACCCCGCCGCCGAGCGGCCGGTAGAACGGCTCGCCGGTCGCCGGATCGGCGCCGCGCGCCACCAGGATTCGGTCGCCCTCCTGAAAAACCGCGATCGCGAGGACTCGGATGCCGCCTGGCATCGCCGCTAGACGGGAGCCCAGAGATCTCTCCGCGGCCGGCGAGCCAGCGTGAACAGCCCCGTCGTCGTGGTGCGGCGCGCCCGTTCGTCGTAGTAGTCCACGTCGTCGTGCTCGGCATGAAGCGCGAACACCACCTGGTCGGCCGCCACCTGGCGAACGGTCCAGCTCAGCGCCACATCCTCCGCGTGGGAGCTAAAGTACGCGCGGGCGACGCCTCTTCCTTCCACGTTCTCGTCTCCCACACTCCGCGCCTGGAGCGTGAGCCCTTCGCGCAACTCCTCCCCAACCGGAACATCCGCGAGCGAGAACTTGGCATTTTCCGGAAACCCGTCCTCCAGGAGCGGAACCGTCTCCACCGAGACCGTGATGGCGCCACCCTCGACCGCGTACCCGCCGCGCTCCAGGCGGTAGACGATGTCCCCGTCCTGGTGCTGAATCGTCAGAGTATCCATCTGATTATTGGTGGGTGCAGGACAGGGCGCGAGCGCGGACGCAACATGTGAGGCGGGAGAATACCCATCGTATGGTGACATCCGTTCACGCACAAGTGATTACGGGCGGCCGGATGCATTCAGCATGCACCCAACGAGTCACTTGCGAGAATAAGGTTTGCAGTGTAAAGTACTTCGCAGGTGGCAAGCGTCGTAACGAGCACTGAACGAGGTGATCACCATGTCGAGCCTGGTCAACGTCCTGTATCCTCTTCCCGACATCCGGCGCACTCCGCTCTCCACCGTGCGCTGGTGGGAGTCGCGCCGCCTGACGTTCAACAAAGCGGTGGGCGCCGCCGGCCTGGTGACGCTCGCGGGGATGTCGTTCTTCTTTGCGCTCCCTCCTTTCTCCTCGCCCATGCCGCTGGGGTTCATGCTGGCGGGCGTGGCGGCGTACGGAATCGCGGCGAACGTGTGCTACACGCTGGGGTGGATGATCGAGCTGCTGGCCCGCGCCGCGTGGGGGCGAAGCGCGCCGGACATGGGCCCGCTCGCTTTCCGGCAGGGTGTGATCTTCTCCGTCGGCCTGACGCTCATGCCGCTGCTGCTGTCCGCGGCGCACTGGATGGGGCGGTGCGTGGCGTGGGTGGTGGGGTGAGTGCCCCCTCCGCCCGGCCCCCCTCCCCCGACTGCGGGGGCGCAGGGAGAATGAGGGGGAGAACTACCCTGCGGGTTGCACGGATCTCGTAGGGGCGCGATTCATCGCGCCCGTGTCACGGGCTGCTCCGACGCCCGCCCCTCCCGGTTCGTCGTCGGACTTGTCGCGGCGGTCCCGCCGTGAGACGATCTCTCATGCATTTCGGCGGGTTGCGGCGCCGGGGCGGGCACGGGCAGCCACGTGGGGCTGCCCCTACGGGTTTGGTGTTGCGGCGCGGGGTACGAGGCAGGGGGCGGGGGTGGGCGCGATGAATCGCGCCCCTACAGGTCGGTGCGTGATGCAGGGGTCGCGGCGAGGCGCGCGGTGGGCAGACACACGCAGGTCTGCACTTACCAGATTGGCGCGAGTGAAGAAAGATCGCCTCACCGACGCATCGGTGAGGCGATTTCACGGGCGGGGTGGGATTCGAACCCACGGTAGGGGGTCGCCCTACGGCAGTTTTCAAGACTGCTCCGTTAGACCGCTCCGGCACCCGCCCAGGCGGAATCTCGAGCGACAAATCTTCCAGATACATGGGGGCAAGTCAACCGGGGGCGTTGATCGTGAGAGCCTCGCGGGTATATTGGGCGCCAGCTCCGCACGTGTTTTCACTTGAAGCGCACCCGATGCTCCTGTCCCTACGCGCCGCACTCGCGGCGCTTGCTGTTCTCGTGTCCGGCACCGCGGCGGCGCAGGCTCCGGTTGTGCCCCTGGCGCAGGCGAGGGCCGCCGTGGTCGCGGCGGACACGCCCAGGGCCTCCGAGAAGCCCGTCGCGGTGCGGCCGAACGGGGAGCGGTGGGCGCAGATCACGGCGGCGGCGGCGAACGCGCGGCCGGCGCGCTTCCCCATCGGGCGCGGGCACAGCGGGCCGGCGGTGCTGAGGGGGCAGGTGCTGCTGGACCGCGCGCTGTTCTCGCCGGGGATGATCGACGGGCGCTGGGGGCACAACACGCAGACGGCGATCTACTGGATGCAGGTGCGCGAGGGACTTCCCGCCACCGGTGCGGTGGACACGGCTACGATGCAGCGGCTGGAGGCGCTGGCCGGGAGCCCCGACACCATCGTGCACCGGCGCGAGCTGAAGGCGGAGGACGTGCGCGGGCCCTTTACGCGCATCCCGGAGAACATCTACCAGCAGGCGAAGCTGGCGTGCTCGTGCTATGAATCGCTCACCGAGAAGCTGACGGAGAGCTTCCACGTGCACGCCGATCTGCTGCGCAAGCTGAACCCCGGCGTAAAGCTGGACAGCCTGCGCGCGGGCGACACCATCACCGTGCCCGCGGTGCGGCCGATGGACGTCCCCGTGACTGAGCCGGTCGCCGAGCTGTGGGTGTCCGGGAGCGGGAAGTACGTGCATGCGATGAGCGCGGCGGGGCGCATCCTCCTCCACTTCCCCACCACGCTGGGAAGCACCTTCGACCCGTCGCCGCAGGGCGACTTCACGGTGGCGTCGGTGCACGCGGACCCGTGGTGGCACTACCAGCCCCGCATCCTCGCCCACGTCCCCGATGACCGGCCGGACGCCAGGATCCCGCCCGGGCCCAACAACGCCGTCGGCCGCGTGTGGATGGCCCTGACGGCGCCGCACTACGGCATCCACGGGACGAAGTCGCCGGAGACGATCGGGTACGCGACGTCTGCGGGATGCGTGCGGCTCACCAACTGGGACGCGCTCTTCCTGAGCCGACGGGTGACGCCGGGGACGCCCGTCCGCTTTCGCGACACTCGTCCGCCGGACGCGCAGCCCACGGGAAGCGCGGCTCCGCGCACCCCCGCGGCCCGCCCGGACAGCGCATCGGCCATTCGCCGCGACACCGCGGCGGCACCGGAACGCCGCGACAGCGTTCCCGCGCGTCCGCCGGCCCCGCCGCGCTGAGCCTTCGGCCCGAAACCTGCCAGCCTGTACCATTCGCCCGTCCCGTGCCGTGCCGCCGGGGCGGGCGAATCGCATCTCACCCGAAAGGATGGCGCCATGAAGCGGACGTACCTGTGGGCCCTTGCCGTCGTCGCGCTGGGCGCGTGCTCGGACGGGGACGGCGACGCCGCCGCGAAGGCGCCGGACGCACCCCTCCAGACCGCGCAGGGGGACAGCGTCGTGGCGGACCTGCCGCCCGTGGTGGAGCGCGAGCTGACGCCGGAGGAGCTGGAGCGCGGCCGCAACTCGAACGAGTGGACGAGCGTGGTGCAGCTCGACACCACCGGCGGCGGAATGGCGGTGACGAATCCCGAGAAGTGGGAGATGATCACCACCGAGCAGATGAACACCGGCGCGGCCTTCCTCCCGCTGGGCGGCGAGGTGGGAGGCCCCTCGGTGTACCGCGTGCAGATCCTCCTGGACCGCGCGCTCTTTTCGCCCGGGATGATGGACGGGCGCTGGGGGAAGAACACCGCCAAGGCCGTGTACTTCTTCCAGCAGCGCGAAGGGCTGCGCACCACCGGCCGCGTGGACTCCGCCACCTACGACAAGCTGGCCGAGGCCGCGGGCCGCCCCCAGCAGCTCGTGGTGGCGCACACGCTGACCGCCGAGGACGTGAAGGGCCCCTTCATCGAGATGCCGGACAGCATCTACGACCAGGCCAAGCTGGACTGCTCCTGCTTCGAGTCGCTCACGGAGCAGCTGACCGAGACCTTCCACACCTCGCCTGAGCTCCTCGCCAAGCTCAACCCGGGAGTGGAGCTGGACGGATTGCAGGCGGGGCAGACGCTGAACGTGCCCAACGTGCGCGATCCGGACGCGCGGGTGCAGGGGCAGGTCGCCGAGCTCGCGGTCTCGGGCCGCGGCAGCTACCTGCACGCGCTGGACGCGAACGGGCGCATCCTCTACCACTTCCCGTCCACGCTGGGCGGGACGTACGAGCCGTCGCCGCAGGGCGAGTTCATGGTGACGCGCGTGACGAAGAAGCCCTGGTGGCACTACCAGCCGAAGCTGCTGGCGAAGGTGCCCGACGACCGCCCGGACGCGCGCATTCCGCCGGGGCCCAACAACGCCGTGGGGATGGTGTGGATGTCGCTCTCCGCCCCGCACTACGGCATCCACGGGACCAAGGCGCCCGAGACGATCGGCTACGCGACGTCGGCGGGGTGCATCCGGCTCACCAACTGGGACGTGCTCTTTCTGGCCGACCGGGTCAACAAGAACACCCCGGTGCGCTTCCGCGACATCCAGGGCCGCACCGGCGAGCAGGACGCCAGCGGCGCCGGCTCGCGCGTGGACTCGCTGAAGAAGGCGGAGTCAGGGGCCGGCAGCAGCGACACCTCGGCCTCGCGCAACGGCCGCCCGCGCAGCTAAGATCGTCACACAGAGGCGCAGAGAAGACAGCAAGAAGAGGAAGCGCTCCTCTGTGCCCTTGCAGTCTCCTCTGCGTCTCCGTGCGAGATGCAGTTGTGGACGAATGCGGGCCGGGGGCACACGCCTTGCGCCCGCGCCTGTTCTGAACCCGGTCCGCGGACCGGTGCAGCCGATGCCCGCAACCCCGATCTCACACGCATGCTCCACCCCCGGCGCACTCCCGCAGGCGCGCGGCCCATTCCGGCGCACGGCGAATGAAGCAGCCTTTCGAGCGGCTCCTCCTGGGTCACACCCTTGCGGCCCGCTACCGCGTGGACGAGGTGGTCGGCGCGGGGGGGATGTCCGTGGTGTTCCGGGGGCACGACCTCACGCTGGGGCGCCCCGTGGCGGTCAAGGTCGTGTCGATCCCCGCCGACTCGGACGGGATGCGCCAGAACCTGCGCGAGCGCTTTCGCCGCGAGGCGGCCTCGGCGGCCAGCATCCCGCACCATCCCAACGTAGTGCAGGTGTACGACTACGGCACCGACCCCGCGCTGGACCTGGACTTCATCGTGATGGAGCTGCTGCGCGGGCACGACCTCAAGGACCGCCTGGCCCGCGGCGCGCCGCCGCACGGCGAGGCGATGAGGATCGTGCGCGACGCGGCGCGCGGCGTGGCGGCGGGGCACCGCGCCGGCATCCTGCACCGCGACGTGAAGCCGGCCAACGTCTTCCTGGTGGGGACGGACGAGCTGGAGTTCGTGCGGGTGCTGGACTTCGGCATCGCGAAGCCGCTGAGCTCGCAGGGCGAGGACGCGCTGACCACCATCGGCCAGCTCCCCCACTCCCCCGCCTACGCATCGCCCGAGCAGCTCGACCCCGACCTGCCGGTGACCGCCGCGTCGGACGTCTACCAGCTGGGCCTGGTGGCATACGAGACGCTCACCGGCGAGCGCCCGTACACGCAGACGGAGCGCGAGCACGTGCGCGCCGGCGAGGAGATCCCGCTGCCGCTGACGGACCGCTGGGCCGCCGTCCCGGCCGGCGTGCGCGCGGTGATCGCGCAGTCACTGCGAACCGACGCCTCCGCCCGCTTTCCAGACGCCGCCGAGTTCGTGGAGGCGCTCGTCCGCGGCGAGGAGGAGAGGACGGTGCTGCACCCGGTCCCCGTCCCCATCGCCGCGGAGCCGGTCGCGCCGCCCCCCGCGCCCGAGCCCGTGGTGCCGGCCGCCGCGGAGCCCGCGCCGCCGGTCGTCGTGCTGCCCGCGCCCACGCTGCTGGGCGACGCGACGGTGGCGCACGCGGAGCCGGCCACGGTGACGCATCACGCGCCGCCCCCGCCCGTCCACCCGACGCCGGTGCGCTCGGAGCCGGTGGCTGCGGCGCCGAAGGCGGTACGCCGCAGCCCGCTGCTCCTGGCGATCCCGCTCCTCCTGCTGACGGTGCTCGGCCTCTGGGCCTTCAACCGCGGCGGCGACGAGGAGGCCACGGGCGTACCCGTCGCCGCCACCGACTCATCGGCGGTGGCGGGGCTGGACGAGACCTTTGCGGGCCTCCAGGGCGAGGCGGCGCAGGCCGCGCCGGCGGCCCTCCCCACGCGCGCCGCTCCGGGCGCGCCGGTCAAGACGCAGGAGCAGATCGCGGCCGAGGTGGAGCAGGTCGTGCGCGACCTCAACAATGCGTGGGTGCAGGGGGACATCAACCGGCACGTCGGCCACTATGCGAGCCGCGTCGACTACTACAACTCCAAGCGCCTCCCCCGCTCCGGCGTGCGCCGCGACCGCACGCGCGACCTGCGCCGCTACACCGAAGACCGTCAGATCGTCTTCCGCAGCATCGCCGTTACCTTCCTCGATCCGTCACGGGCGCGCGTGCTGGTGGACAAGGAGTGGACATTCCGCAGCAAGGAAAACACGCGGCAGGGGCGCGGAACGCAGGAATACCTGCTGAAGCGCGACGAGGACGACGGGAAGTGGTACGTGACCTCCGAGCAGCTCCTCAAGCGGATCGAGGAGAGCGTGCCGGCGGCGGCGGGGGCGGGGTTGTAGGCGGCAGGGAGGCTCCGGCGGCTGGTCGCCGGGGGATGAATCCCCCGGCTGGAACCACGGGAAGGCGACTGAAGCCGGCTCTAGAAACGCGATCTTAGACCCGGAGTCCGCGCAGGCGGACTTTGTGCTTTTGTTGCCGCGAGTTCACTCGCCCGATTCCCCCACCCCCGCCTCACCCCTTCCCCTTCTTCGTTTTGCCATTCCCCGCGCCGCGTTCGCGCGCACGGTCTTGCCCCTGTCCTCTCCCGCGGGGTGCCGCGCGAACGGTGGGTGCGGGGGCGCGCGTGACCGTGGCGGGCGCCGGCGAGCTGGCGGATCCCGCGGATGTAGAGGATCGCGCGGGCTCGGAGTTGGACCCGCCGGAGGGCGATCTCCCCTCGCCGTTCGGCTCATCCTCCCCGTCCGCAGACGACACGGTGGGGGCCGCGGAGGCGAGGGGTAGGGTCAGGCGACTCGCGACGATGAAGCCGCGCTCCCGGTTCCCACCGACGCGCACCGAGTCGCCGATCGAGAGGGTGGTGATGTCCGCGGCGAGGCTGTCGCTGGTGAGCACCGCCGTGACCGGGGTGACGACGACGCGCAGATCCGGAAGCTGCTCGTTCGCGGGGCGCACCAGGAGTGCCCGGTGATCCCCTGAGGCGGCGAGGACCACCCCGTCGGCATCCACGGTGGCGGGGAGGGCACCCTCGTTCATCATGCGGATGCCGTTGACGGTGACCGACTGCGCGCCGGTCAGCTCCACGGTGGACGGGAATGCGCGCCCGGAGCGCGCATCGGTGCGCAGCGCGTGGAGCACCGCGCGCGAACCCGGCGGAAGGTCCGCGATGTCGATCCGCCCCACCGTGTCGCCGCTCTGCAGCAGGCGCAACGAGATGGGGCTCGTCGCCAGCCCATCGATCTTGAACGCCTCGTCCCGCACCTCGGTGTCCACGCCCGCCTCCATGGCGAACACGCTCCCGGGCGGCGTGCCTCCCGGCGCGAAATCCCCCTGCACGGCGATGCCCTCCGCGCCGCCCCCGCACGCGGCGAGAATGGAGACTCCGGAGAGGGTGAAGAAGATGCGCATGATGACGGGGGTCGGGGGTGGCGAGTGAACTCGCTGCAACAATAGCACAAAGTCCGCCTGCGCGGGCTCCGGGTCCAACATCGCGCTTCTCAAGCCGGCTTTCAGCCGTCTTCCCGTCGTTCCAGCCGGGGGCTTCATCCCCCGCTGATACGGCGCCGGTGCTTTGCCGCGACCAACCCCAGGATCACTCGCCCCCGGTGAAGTGGCGGAAGCCGCGGTTGCGAAGCGGGGTGCGGTGCCCCTCGGGGTCCACCCACCACACGCCGTCGCCGTGGCCCACGCGGCCCACGGAGCGGAGAGACACGTCGAACCTCCTCTCGAACTCGCGGCAGAGGGGCTCCACGCTTCCCGCCGCGGCGGTGAAGCAGAGCTCGTAGTCCTCCCCGCCGCCGAGCGCCATCTCCACGGCGCGGGAGCGGGAGCGGGTGTGGAGCTGCACGGCGGGGTGAACCGGCACCAGCTCGCGCACCAGGAGGATGGCCACCCCGCTCGCCGCGGCCAGGTGCGCCGCGTCGCCCGCCAATCCGTCCGACAGGTCGAGCATGGCGGAGGGGAGCCCGCGCTCGGCCAGCCAGCGCGCCTCCTGCACGCGGGGGCGCGGCTCGGCGAAGCGGGGCCAGGCGCCCCGCGGGGGGCGACGCCCGGCCAGGAGGCGCTCCACGCACGCCGCCGCCGCGCCCAGCTCCCCCGTCACCCACACCTCGTCGCCCATGCGCGCGCCGGAGCGGAGGACGGGGTGCGACGCCTCGCCCACCACCGTCACGTCCAGCATCACGGGCCCGGGCGAGCGCGTGAGGTCGCCGCCCAGCAGCACCGCGCCCACCGACTCCGCGGCCCGCCGCACCCCCTCCATCACCTCCACCGCGAAATCCCCGGCATCGCCCCTGGGCACCGCCAGCGAGGCGAGCACGCCGATGGGCCGCGCCGCCATCGCCGCCAGGTCGCTGAGCGCCGCGGCGGCCGCGCGGTAGCCAATCCCCTCCGGCGGAAGCCAGTCGCGCCGGAAGTGGACCTCCTCCACACTCAGGTCGCTGGAGAGCACGATCCCCTCCCCCGCCACCACCGCGCCGTCGTCGCCGGGCCCCACGCGCACGTCGGGCCGCCCCGCCTGCGCGGGCGACAGAAATCGGCGGATGAGGTCGAACTCGGCGCCGGACCCCAGCAGGGCCGGCGCGACGGTGCCGCGCGGGCGGAAGGCAGGTGTAGGCATAGGGACGAAAGTCCTAAGTGCTGAGTCCTAAGTGCTGAGTCCCGAGCCCGCTACTTAGGACTCAGGACTCAGCACTTAGCACTGCAGTTCAATACGCCGGCGGATCGCTGGCGGGGAAGGACTCCTGCGAGCCCTCGGTAACCTTGTCGTGCGCGGCGGCATCGCGCGTCACGGCGCCGGTGGGCATCCCGCCCTCGATGGCCTCGGGCTCTTCCCTGCCGGTCAGGAGCTGGCGCAGGACGTACTGCAGGATGCCGCCGTGGCGGTAGTACAGCACCTCCTGCGGCGTGTCGATGCGGATGTACGCCCCGAACTCGCGCGTGGAGCCGTCCTCGGCGGTGGCCCGCACCGTCAGCTCGCGCGTCGCCAGGTGCCCGGCGATGGCGTCGGCAAGGCCCACGATGTCAAACGTCTCGCGGCCGCTGAGGCCCAGCGTCTCCGCGCTCTCGCCCTGCAGGAACTGGAGCGGCAGGATGCCCATCCCCACCAGGTTGGAGCGGTGGATGCGCTCGTAGCTCTCCGCGATCACCGCCTTGATGCCCTGCAGGAAGGGGCCCTTGGCCGCCCAGTCGCGCGACGAGCCGGAGCCGTACTCCTTCCCCGCAAGCACGATGGTCGGCGTGCCGTCCGCCTGGTAGCGCATGGCGGCGTCGTAGATCGTGGTGATCTCGTCGTCCGGAAAGTACGGCGCGTAGCCGCCCTCGGTGCCCGGCGCCAGGCGGTTGCGGATGCGCGTGTTGGCGAACGTCCCGCGGATCATCACCTCGTGGTTGCCGCGGCGGCTGCCGTACGAGTTGAAGTCCTTGGGATCGACCCCATGCTCCACCAGGTAGCGCCCCGCGGGCCCATCCTTTTTGATGCTCCCGGCCGGCGAGATGTGGTCCGTCGTCACGCTGTCGCCCAGCAGGGCGATGGCGCGCGCCCCCTGGATCTCCTGCACCGTCTCCGGCGCCTCGCGCGGCATGTCGTGGAAGTACGGCGGCTGGCGGACGTACGTCGAATCCGGCGCCCACTCGAAGCGGTCGCCCTCCGGCACGTCCATCGACTTCCACCGCTCGTCGCCCTCAAAGACCCCCGCGTAGCTGCTGCGGTACATCGAGCTCTCGATGGACGACTGGATCGTCGAAGCCACCTCGGTGGAGGTCGGCCAGATGTCCTTGAGGAAGACGGAGCGCCCTTCCTGGTCGGTGCCGATCGGCTCGTTGTACGGGTCCCAGTCGATGCGCCCCGCGATGGCGTACGCCACCACCAGCGGAGGCGACATCAGGAAGTTGGCGCGCACCTCCGAGTTGATGCGCCCCTCGAAGTTGCGGTTGCCGGAGAGCACCGAGCACGCCACCAGCTCGCGCCGCTGGATCTCCTCCGAAATCTCCGCGGGGAGCGGCCCCGAGTTGCCGATGCACGTCGTGCAGCCGTAGCCCACCGTCTGGAATCCCATCTGGTCCAGGTACGGCTGCAGCCCCGCGCGGTCGTAGTACTCCGTCACCACCTTGCTCCCCGGCGCCAGCGACGTCTTCACCCACGGCTTGCGGTTCAGGCCGCGCTCCACCGCCTTCTTGGCGAGAAGCCCCGCCGCGATCATCACCGACGGGTTGGAGGTGTTGGTGCACGAGGTGATGGCCGCGATCACCACCGAGCCGTGGTCGATGGAGGACTCCTCGGCGTGCGGGGATGCCTGCGCCGCCGCCTGCGAGGCCTCCGCGGCGCCCGACCCTTCGCCCCACACGCCTTCCGCCTTCTTCGCCTCGTGCTCCATGCCGATCGGCGCCGCGTCCTTGACCGAGGCCGGCGCGGCGTGCCCCTCGGGCAGGAGCGACGGCAGCGCCTCGGCGAAGGCGCGCTTCACGTCCGACAGGTTGATGCGGTCCTGCGGGCGGCGCGGCCCCGCGACGCTCGGCTGCACCGTGTTCAGGTCCAGCTCCAGCGTGTCCGTGAACACCGGCTCCGGCGACTCGCTGGTGTGAAAGAGCCCCTGCTCCTTCATGTACGCCTCCACCAGCGCGATCCGCTCCTCCGGGCGCCCCGTTAGGCGCAGGTACTGGAGCGTGGTCTCGTCTGGCGGGAAGATGGCGCAGGTGGCGCCGTATTCGGGGCTCATGTTGCCGATGGTGGCGCGGTCGGCCAGCGCCAGAGAGGCCACGCCGGGCCCGTAGAACTCCACGAACTTCCCCACCACGCCCTTCTTGCGCAGCAGCTCGGTGATGGTGAGCACCAGGTCGGTCGCCGTGGCGCCCTCGGGGAGCTCGCCGACCAGGCGGAAGCCGATCACCTCGGGGATGAGCATCGAGATGGGCTGGCCCAGCATCGCCGCCTCGGCCTCGATACCGCCCACGCCCCACGCCAGCACGCCCAGCCCGTTCACCATCGGCGTGTGCGAGTCGGTGCCCACGCAGGTGTCGGGGTAGGCCAGCGGAAGCCCCCCGCCCTGCAGGTTGGGGTTCTCGTCGGTGGAGAAGACGACGCGCGACAGGTACTCCAGGTTCACCTGGTGCACGATCCCGGTGTTGGGCGGCACCACGTTGAAGTTGGCGAACGCCTGCTGCCCCCAGCGAAGAAAGGCGTAGCGCTCGGCGTTTCGCTGGTAGTCCAGCTCCACGTTCTGCTCGAAGGCCTCCGCGGACCCGAATGCGTCCACCTGGATGGAGTGGTCGATCACCAGCTCCACCGGCTGCAGCGGGTTGATGCGCGACGGGTCGCCGCCCAGCTCGGCCATGGCGTCGCGCATGGCGGCCAGGTCCACCACGCAGGGGACGCCGGTGAAGTCCTGCAGCACGGTGCGCGCGGGGGTGAAGGCGATCTCGCGGTCGGGCGGGCTCTTGGGGTCCCACCCGGCCAGCGCCTCGATGTCGTCGCGGGTGACGGTGACGCCGTCCTCGGTCCGCAGCAGGTTCTCCAGCAGGATGCGCAGCGAGTACGGGAGGCGGCGGACGTCGCGCCCGCCGGTGTTCAGCGCGTCCAGGCGGAACATCTGGTACTCGCGGTCGCCCACGCGAAGCGTCGAACGGGCCCCAAAGCTATCGCTCATCACGTTCTCCTGTCTGGATATACGGTCCGGGATCGCGCCCGCGTCTGCCGGCGGCGCGCGGGGACAGTTTAGCCCCTGCGGCTCGCCCCCGAAAGGCGCCTTCCCGCACCGCTTTTCCCATGCCGCGCGCGGTGATTGCGCGTCCACCCGCGGCGTGCGTTATTTCCCGTGCGACGCATTCCGCACACACCCCGGAAATCGAGAGCCACGATGGGCCGTGAAGTGATCGTCATCGGCGACAAGGTGCTGGTGAAGCCGGAGGAAGAGAACAGCAAGACGCCCTCGGGGCTGTACCTCCCCCAGGGCGTCGCGCAGAAGGAGCAGGTGGCGGGCGGCTACGTGGTGAACGTGGGCCCCGGCTACCCCACCGCCGAGCCCCTGGCCGACAGCGAGCCGTGGAGCAGCGGCGGCGGCACGCGCACGGGCCTGCGCTACGTCCCGCTTCAGGCCCAAAAGGGCGACTTCGTCATCTTCCTCCGCAGCAACGCCGTGGAAGTGGAGATCGACGGCGGCACCTACCAGATCGTCTCCCACTCCGCCATCCTGCTGATCATCCGCGACAAGCTGCCGCTGGGGTGAGGGGCCCCCACCCCCGCTCGTCACCTCGCGGCCCCTCCCCCAATAACTACCTGGGGGAGGGGCGTACGCATGCATCCGTGCCGGGTGCCATCCTCCGCGCCCGCATGGATTCCGTAGGGGCGCGATTCATCGCGCCCGCCCACCGCCCCACCTCTACCCTCGCCCTCCGCACCAACCTCGCAGGGGCCGCCCCACGTGGCTGCCCGTGCCCCTCCCCCGCTCCGCCGCCCGCCTTCCACACCTCCTGACGCAACAACGAAAAAGGGAGAAGCACACCGGCCTCTCCCCCGAGTCCGCGCAGGCGGACTTTGTGCTGTTGTTGCAGCGAGTTCACTCGCCCGCCCCTATGGCACCGGCACCGGCGCTGGAGCCGGCGGCTCATCCCCGCCCCCGAGCCAATCCCCGAGGCCGCGCACCGCACGCCCCAGCCACCCGCCCTCGTCCTCCACGTGCAGCGGGCAGCTCTCCGCGGGCTCGGTGCCGGCGACGAAGTACTCCGTCTCCACCGACTCGCCCGGGCACGCCGCGGTGGCGAGCTTCCCGGATGCGCGGTCCACCGGCACGGCCACCAGGTCGGACGGAACGCCCCACGCCGCCGGCACCGCGCGCCGCTGGTAGTAGCGCGAGATCACGCGCCCCCACACCGGCGCCGCCAGCCCACCCCCGGACGCATTCGCCAGAATCGCCTGCGGCTTGTCGAACCCGAGCCACACCCCCGCCACCACGTCCGGCGTGAACCCCACGAACCAGACGTCCGCGCCGTCGTTGGTGGTCCCCGTCTTCCCCGCCGCGGGCACGTCGTACGGCAGCCCCGCCTGCCGCACCCCCGACCCCGTCCCTCGATCCACCACGCTGCGCATCATGGAAGTGGACAGGAACGCCACCCCCGGCGAGATCACCGTCTTCCGCGACACGGGCCCCTCGTACAGCACGCGCCCGTGCGCATCCTCCACCCGCCGGATCAGCCGCGGGCGCACGCTCGAGCCGCCGTTGGCAAAGGGAGCGTACGCCGCCACCAGCTCCAGCGGCATCACCGAAGCTGCGCCGAGGAAGGTGGAGGGGAGCGGCTGGATGGGCGTGCTGATCCCCATGTCATGCGCCGTCTTCACCACGCGCCCGGCACCCACCCGCTCCCCCAGCACCACCGCCGCCCGGTTGGACGACAGCCGCAGCGCGTCGCGCATGTCCACGGTGGCGCTGTCCGATACGTGGTCGCGCGGCCAGTAGGCGCCGCGCGCCACATCCGCGCCCGGCCCCAGCAGCGGCGTCGACACCGGGATGCCATCGGAGAGCGCGGCTGCGAAGACGAACGGCTTGAAGGCGGAGCCCGCCTGGCGCCTCGCCTGCGTCACCCGGTCGAACTGGCTGAGGGCGTAGTCGCGGCCGCCCACCAGCGCCCACACGTCGCCCGTGCGCGGGCTCATGGCCACGAAGAGCCCCTGCAGGCAACGCTCGGGCCTTCTGGTGCCGCCTGCGCACGATGCGTGGCGGAAGCGGCCGTGCTGCCCCTTCTCCACCGCGGCGATCTGCCGCCGCAGCTCCTGCTCGGCGTTCTTTTGGAGCACCGGGTCCAGGCTCGTGTACACGCGCAGCCCGTCCGTGTCCGCGCGCGGCCCGAAGCGCTCGCGCAGCTCGCGCCTCACCGCGGACACGAAGTACGGCGCCTCCCCCAGCGCCTCGGGCGGCGGGGCGAGCCCCAGCGGCTGCCCCTGCGCCATCGCCGCCTCGGTACCGGTGATGACGCCGGCGTCGGCCATCAGCCCAAGCACCAGGTTGCGGCGCCGCAGCGCCCCGTCCGCGTTGCGGCGCGGATCGTAGAACGAGGGCGCCTTGGGGAGCGCGGCCAGAGTGGCGGCCTCCGCCTCGGTCAGCTTCGCCACCGGCTTGCCGAAGTAGCCGCGCGCCGCCGCCTCCACCCCGTACTGCCCCTGCCCCAGGTAGATCTGGTTCAGGTACATCTCCAGGATCTCGTCCTTGGAGAACGCCCGCTCGATCCGCCGCGCCAGCACCACCTCCCACAGCTTGCGGCGGATGGTCTTCTCCCGCGACAGGTATTCGGGAAAGACGTTGCGCGCCAGCTGCATCGTCACCGTGCTGAACCCCTGCCGGTAGCTCAGCGTCTGGATGTCGCGCACCACGGCGCCGCCCAGCCGACGGTAGTCCACGCCGCGGTGGCGGTAGAAGCGCTTGTCTTCCACCGCCAGGAATGCCCCGGAGACGTGCGCCGGGATGCGCTCGATGGGTACCACCGTGCGGCGCTGCGGTGCCAGATACGCCACCAGCTTCCCGCCCCCGTCGAAGAGCTGGCTCGCCTGGGGCGGCTGGTACGTGCGCAGCGTGCCCACGGACGGACACGCCTCGCCCGTACAGCGCGGCCACAGGTACGCGAGCAGCCCGCCGCCGGCGCCGATGCCGAAGGCCAGCACCACCAGGAGCGCGCGCACGATCTTGCGGCGGCGGGAGGTGCCCGCGGCGCGGGCGGGGCGTGGCTTGCGGGGCATTCGGATGGGGAGCGGGGTGAAACCGGGACAGCCGGAATGCGAGGATGGAAGTTCGTACCGGGTGCGGCCGGGGATGTTCCGGTCCGAAGCTCACCCCCGCAGCCGGCGCCCTCCGTCCACAACGAGGATCTCCCCCGTCACGAAGTCGGCGCGCAGCAGGTAAAGGAGCGCCCCCACCACGTCGTCGGGCGAACCGAGCCGGCGCAGGGCGGCCGTGTTGGCGAGGCGCTCCAGCTCCGCTTCGTCCGTGTCGTCGGGGGGAAGCACCGCGCCCGGCGCGATCCCGACCACGCGCACCTCCGGCGCCAGCGCGCGCGCGGCCACGCGGGTCAGGTGCGCGATCCCGGCCTTGGAGATGCCGTGTGCGGTGTAGCGCGCCCACGCCTGGATCCCCGCCAGGTCGGCCATGTTCACCACCACCCCGCGCCGCTCGCGCAGGGTGGGCGCCAGGTGGCGGATGAGGAAGAAGGGCGCCTTGAGGTTCACGGCCATGGTGTGGTCCCACAGCGCCTCGTCCGTCTCCTCCAGCGCTTCCGGGGGAAAGACGGATGCGCTGTTCACCAGCACGTCCACCCCACCGAACGCCGCCACGGCCTCACGCGCCAGCCGCTCCACCTCGTCGCCGTGCGCCAGGTCCGCCCCGATGGCCACCGCCTCCCCGCCCTTGCCGCGGATCTCGTCCACCAGCTCGTCCGCAGGGCCGCGCGAGGAGTTGTAGTGCACCACCAGCCGCATCCCCTCCCCCGCCAGCGCGGACGCCATCGCCCTCCCCAGCCGCACCGCCCCCCCGGTGACCAGCGCCACCTTCCCATGCAGTTCCATCCGCCGCTCCGGCTCGGGGTGCGAGAACGGCCGTTTCACACAGAGACACAGAGGAGAACTGCAAGAAGACAAAGAGAGGTGTTTTCTCTCAGTTCTTCTTTCCGTCCCCTCTGTGTCTCTGTGTGAGGCGCGGTTGCCGTTCAGTCGTCCTGCTTGAATATCTTGAGGTTCGTGGAGTGCCCGGGAGCCAGGCGCGCCTTGGGGTTGAGGTAGCGCACCGCGTTGTTCACCGCGATGGCCGCCTCGCCGTAGCCGCACGAGATCAGCTCCAGCTTCCCCTCATAGTGCACGATGTCGCCGGCCGCCCACACACCCGGAACGCTGGTCTCCATCACCCCGTTGACCTTGATGGTGTTCTTCTCCAGCTCCAGGCCCCAGCGCGCGATCGGCCCCAGGTCCGGCTTGAAGCCCAGCAGCGCGATCACCGCGTCCGCATCGAGGTGGGTGTCCTCGTCCGTCTCGTTGTTGAAGATGGTGACGCGGGCCACGCACCCGTTCACCCCTTCCATCCCCCGCACCTCGTACGGCGTCAGCACCTGCACCTCGCCGCGCTCGGCGAGCCCCTGCATCTCCAGCACGCTGCTCTTGTGCGCGCGGAACTCGGGGCGCCGGTGGATGAGGGTGACGGAGCGGGCCACGCCGCGCAGCCCCAGCACCCAGTCCACCGCCGAGTCGCCGCCGCCCACGATCAGCACGCGCCGGTCGCGGAAATCCTCGATCTGGCGGACGTGCGTGTGCGCGCCGCCGCCGTCGCGGTAGTGGTCGTCCCACCCCGGGCACTCCAGCACGCGCGGGTTGAGGGCGCCCTTCCCCGCCGTGACGCACACGGTGCGCGTGAGGAACTCGCCCGCGGGGGTCACCAGGCGGAAGTGCCCGTCCTCCCGCACCATCTCCTGCACCTCGGCGCCGAGCACCACCTCGGGGCCGAACTGGGTGCCCTGCTCGATCATGTTGTTGGCCAGGTCCTTGGCCAGGATCTTCGGCAGCCCGCCCACGTCGAAGATGTACTTCTCCGGGTAGAGCGCCATGAGCTGCCCGCCGAGCTGCGGAAGCGCGTCCACGATGCGGCACGAGATCCCGCGCAGCCCTGCATAGAAAGCGGCGTACAGCCCGGTGGGCCCGCCGCCGATGACGGTGATGTCCGTGATGTTCGCGTCGCTCACGCGTGTGCTCCAGAGTGGCTGGGTCGCTGGCCCGCGAGCGCCCCCGGCCGGGGCGGCGAGCCGCGCTCCATATAGAGAACGGGCGCGGCCCACGCAAGGAGCCGGGCGCGCCACGCCGCGCATTGCAGCGTGCAAGAATCCTTGCAAGATGGCGCGCGCCAAACCGGCCTTCAGCCGCACCCCAAACGCCTAACTCACACCGCCGCAACCACTTGCATTTTGCGCCACGCATGGCGTGCGCGTTGCCTTAGAGGAGTCCGACAGCACGATGGAGTGCTGCGGTACCCAACCCACTCTACTCTCTCTGGAGCATCACCATGCGCAACCTCCGCAACCGCGACGGCTTCACCCTGATCGAGCTCATGATCGTGG
>DASVQP010000013.1 GCA_036389135.1 Longimicrobium sp. | reverse complement strand
GGCGGGTGGCGCTCTCGCATGCCTTGAAGTGAACCCAGTCGGAGAGCCGGATGCGGGAAATCCGCACGTCCGGTTCGATGAGCGGGTCGGGGAAACCGGGCAACCATGCCACGGCGCCCCGACTCGACTCTACTGAGGCTGCAGTTGCCGGTCCGCATCCTGCTTTGTAGCTCGCGCGGTGACCGGTGGCTTCACAGACGCAAAGGATCGCTCCGGTGAGGGACGGGCAGAACGAGGAGACGAAAGAGGACGCGTCGGCGTGGATGAGGCACATGCGCAGCGGCGACTTCGAGGCGGCGTGGCGGGTCAGCGACACGGTGCTGCGGGGCCGCGCGGGCGCGTCGTGCGCGCACTGGCCGCGCCACGAGCAGTGGGTGTGGAACGGCGCGCCGCTCGATGGGAAGCGCGTCCTCGTGCGCTGCTACCACGGCCTCGGCGACACGCTGCAGTTCATCCGCTACGCCCCGCGCCTCCAGAGCACCGCGCGCGAGGTGATCGTGTGGGCGCAGCCAGAGCTGATCCCGCTCCTCTCCACCGCGCGCGGCATCGACCGCCTCCTTCCGCTTCACGACGGCGCGCCGGACGCGGAGTTCGACGCGGACGTGGAGGTGATGGAGCTCCCGCACATCTTCCGCGACACCCCGCGCACCCTCCCCGCCGAGGTCCCCTACCTGCACGCAGATCCCGCCCCGCTCCCCCGCGACGGGCGCGTGGCCGTGGGCCTGGTGTGGAAGGCGGGCGACTGGGACGAGCGGCGCTCCATCCCCCCCGAGCTCCTGGCGCCGCTCGCCGAGCTGCCCGGCGTGGAGCTGCACGTCCTCCAGCGTGGGCCTGGGTTGCGGGAGCGCCCGGCCGGCTTCGGCATAGACTCCGGCACGGACGACGTGCTGGCGACGGCGCGCGTGATGAAGGCGCTCGACCTGGTGGTGACGGTGGACAGCATGCCCGCGCATCTGGCCGGCGCGCTGGGAGTGCCCACCTGGACCCTCCTTCACGCCGATGCCGACTGGCGATGGATGGAGGAGCGCGACGATTCGCCCTGGTACCCCACGATGCGCCTCGTCCGTCAGGAGCGTGCGGGCGATTGGGCGGGCGTGGTCGCGCGCGTGGCCGCCGATCTGGCGAAGCGCGGGCGGCCCGCTGCAGCCCAAGATCTGAGCGCGCTCTCACAACAAAAGCTCACACAGAGAACACAGAAGTAACTGAAAGCCACAGAGAAAACCTTTGGGGTTCTCTCTGTGGCTCTGTGTCTCTGTGTGAGGCTATACGATGACGGCCCCCGCGCCTCAGTCCGCCGTGACCACCGACGCCATCTGCGCGTTCGACACCGAAGCCGCGGGCGCGTCGCGAAAGGTGGCGAGCACCTCCATCAGCCGCGCGACGTCCGCATCGTTGCTCGCGATCCCGACCGAGGCCCGGATCGCGCCCACCGCGTGGTCGTTCATGCAGTCCGAGAACTGCTGCAGCGTGAACGTCTCCGGCGTCAGCGTCTGGATGCAGCGGAACGCCTCGTCGTCGTGGTACTCGAAGGCGAACTCCGCCGCGCCCGGGTTGCAAAAGAAGCCGGTGCGGATGGAGACCCCCGCCTCGTTGGTGCGCTGCTCCACCACGCGGAAGTCGACCGTGTCGCCCTCAGGGTCGATCAGGTTGAACGCCACGCTCCCGCCCCGCATCACCGTCCCCTCGGGCCCGTACACGCGCACCATCGGCGCGCCGTTGGAGTGACGCAGCCCGGCCAGCTCGCGCAGCAGCAGCTCGGTGAGCCGCATCACGTGGGCGTTGATGCGCTCCATCCCCATCTCGCCCAGGAAGTCCAGCCCCGCCGACACCGCCGATATCCCCAGGTAGTTGAGCGTCCCGTCCTCGAAGGCGCGCCCGGTGACGTGCGACAGGTGCACGCTGTTCTGCGCGGAGACGAACCGCACCGTCCCACCGGAGAACCAGGGACGGTGCAGCTCGCCCAGCATGTTGCGGCGCGCCAGCAGCGCCCCCACGCCGGTCGGGTAGCCGAACATCTTGTAGAACGACAGCACCGCGAAGTCGGGCCCGTACTCCCCCAGGTCGAGCGGGCTGGTGGGGACGAACGCCGCCGCGTCCAGCAGCACGTGGTATCCACGCTCGCGCGCCGTCTCCACCCACTCCAGCGGGTGCTTGACGCCGCTGAAGTTGCTCTGCGCGGGGAAGGCGAAGAGGTGGTGCTTCCCCGGCTCCGCGCCGGCGAGATGCTCCTCGATGTCGTCCACCCGCAGCTCGCAGCCCAGCGGGACGTAGCGCACCTCGGCGCCGTGCGCGGTGGCGTACTCGCGCATCCCGTTGACGGAGTTGTGGTTGTCCGCCGTCAGCAGAAAGCGGCCGCCGGGCTCCCACGGGTACGCCTCGGCGATCAGCTTGAGCGCGCCGCTGGCGTTGAGGGTGAAGATGACCTCGTAGCTTTCGGGATCGGCGTTGAAGAAGTCGAGCACCCTGCGCCGCGCCTCCTCCACCAGCGTCGTGGCCGCCATCGACGACGGGTTGCGCGAGTGCGGGTTGCCGAGCACGCACCCGCACAGGTAGTCCGCGTGCGCGCGCACCTGGCTCTCGGCGTACAGCCCGGCGCCCGTGTAGTCGAGGTACACGTGCCCGCCGCGGTCCAGCCGGCTGAAGTCGCGCCCGCGAAGCTCGGCAAAGGTGTCGCTCATGCGTTCACACCCGGGATGAAGAAGGCCTGCGAAAATAGTCCCCACGCGCGACGTTCATCCGGCAAGGCCGAGCACGAGCTTCAGTCCCGCATCGACGGCCGCCATGAGCCGGGGCGGTACACGACCGACTTGCTCGTCGAGGAACTCCCGATCGATGGCCATGATCTGCGAGATGTTCGCCACCGAATCCTTGGCCAAGCCCACACTCCTGCCCGGGACCAGCACGTTCCCGGGAGCATCGACGAGGCGAAGGTTGCTCGTAAGGATCACGCCGAGCACCGTGCCAATGCGGCTTCGGTTGAACGAGTCGGCCTGCACGATGATCACGGGCCGGCGATACCCCGGCTCGGAGCCGCGCGGCTCTTCGAGCTCGGCCCACCAGACATCCCCGCGCCGAACGTCCACGGCTCACCAGGGGTTCTTGGCGACAGTGCGGCGTTGCGCGCGCCGGAGGGCAGGATCGAGTGCACTCGGCTCGGTCTCATACACCTGATTCAACCGTGCCGTGACCTCGCTTGGGCTGTGCTTCGCGAGGAACTCGGCCATCGCGGTCGCGTAAAGCTCGCTTCGGCTGACGCCAAGGCGTCCAGCCAGCGCGTCGGCGGCCGAGAAGATATCATCCGGGAGAGAGATCGCGGTTTTCATACGTCGATTATACCCGGGTTATACTCACCGCGCCAGTCCCTGATGACGCGAACCCGGCGTGGGGGGGGACCCGCTTCCTACACGCGGACCGCCCTGCCGCGCCGCATCGTCTCAGGCAGGTAGACGGCGACGAGGGCGGCCATCGCCAGCGCGGCGCAGGCGGCGACGACCGTGTTGCCGCCGAAGCCCCAGTACGCGTACGTCGCGCCGGCCAGCGCGCTTCCCACGCCGGAGCCTGCCTGGCCGACCGCCATCGACAGGCTCATCAGCGAGCCGCGCTGCCGGTCGGGGACGATCTCGGCCATCATCGCCTGGAAGGGGGAGGCGCGCGCGGCAAAGAGCGCCATCGTCCCCCCGAAGAGGAGGTAGGCGCCGGCCATGGAGCGCGCGAGGGGCACCGTCGCCGCGATCCCCAGCGCCAGGCCGATGCTGGCGCCGATCACCAGCCGCTTGCGCCCCGTGCGGTCGGAGAGGCGGCCGGCGGCGGGGCCCGTGAGCACCGTCGCCACGCCGCCGATGGCGAAGAGGAGCGCCACCTGCCCCGGCGTCGCGCCGCGCGCCTCCTCCAGCCAGGTGGGGAGGAAGAGGATGTACAGCGCCGTCCCCCCGAACATCCCGAAGCTCGACAGGACGGCGACCGCCGCCTCGCGCTGGGCCAGCAGCGCGCGGTAGTGGCGCAGCAGGTAGCGCACGCCGAGCGGCGCCCGCTGCAGCTCCACCTCCGCGTGCGGCACCCAGCGAACGATCATCAGCCAGGCGATCCCCATCGTGGCCGCGAAGACCAGGAATGGAGCGCGGAAGCCGCTGCGCGCGGCCAGCAGCGTCCCCACGGGGATGCCGAGGACCTGGCCGGCCGCCATCCCGCTCATCACCCAGCCGTTGGCCCACCCCCGCCGCTCGGGCGGAAAGTAGTCGCCCACGTACGCGGCGGTGGCGCCGGTCAGCACCCCGCCGCCCGCGCCGGTGAGCACGCGCACGGCCAGGAACGACCCGAAGCCCAGCGCCAGCGCGTGCAGCGCCAGCCCCACCGTCATCGCCGCGGCGCCCGCCAGCAGCATCCGCCGCCGGCCTACCCGGTCGCTCACCGGCCCCGCGACCACCGCCACCAGGGCGACGGCCACGGAGTATCCGGTGCTGATCCACGCCACCCGCCCCTCGGAGATGCGGAGCTGCTCCGCCACGCGGGGAAGGATCGGCGCCAGGATCATCGTCTGCGTGGTGACGGAGAAGACGAGGAGCCAGAGCGCCGCCAGCGTGGCCCATGCCGGGGGGCGGCGGGCG
Source organism: Longimicrobium sp. (assembly GCA_036389135.1). Lineage (NCBI taxonomy): Bacteria > Pseudomonadati > Gemmatimonadota > Longimicrobiia > Longimicrobiales > Longimicrobiaceae > Longimicrobium > Longimicrobium sp. The sequence goes on along the minus strand of DASVQP010000013.1, from coordinate 17,412 downwards.
GGAGCCGTCACCCGCTGGCGGCGCCGCCCAGGTGCTGCTCCAGCGCGTCCGCGCGGATCTCCATCCGCGACTCATGGAAGACCGGCTTCCCCTGCCGCAGCAGGATCACCTGCGGCGACTCGTGCGTGATCCCGGTGCGCTCCTCGATGCTGTCGCTGAGGTCGCGGCTGGCGTGGATGTCGATGATGTTGATGGGCGCCTCGGGGTGGCGCTGCTCGAAGTCCGTCATCTGCTCGTGCGCCATCGCGCTGATGGGGCACGTCGTGTTGTGCTTGAAGAGGATCGCCTCGTCGGCGCCGAAGAGCTGCTCCAGCGCCTGGCTGTCGGTCACGTCCTGCATGATGCCTCCCTTGGGTGCGATGTTGCCGCTCGGATCGCGCGGCGGGCCGCCACCCCCGCGCAAAGGCCGGGCCTGCCTGGATCTCAGCGACCCACACGGATCTCGTAGGGGCGCGATTCATCGCGCCCGTGGCCGGCTCGGCTCCGGCGCTCGGACGCTATTCAAACGGGGTAATATCCAGTCCCGGTGTATCTCAGTACCGCAACCCGCTCTCTTCCGGTCGAGCCTGAAAAATCAACGAATTTTGGGCTGTTTTCTGCAGCGGCGACGGATCGCATCCGTGGATCAGGGTAAGATCGTCATCCTTGTGTTGTCACTACAGTGTGCATATAATAGGAGCGTCGAATGGAGGAACTGGAGTTCGAGTGGCATCAGCGAAAACGCTGGACGAACCTGACGAAACACGGGATCGACTTCGAAGACGCGATTGGTGTCTTCGATGGGCCGGTGTTCGTGAAGCGGTCGGATCGAAGCGGCGAACGACGTTTCGTCGCGGTCGGAGTGGTGGAGGGCCGGGTAGTCGCGGTCACGTACACAGTGCGCGGTGACATTTACCGCATCATCTCTGCGCGGCGAGCGAGGACGAATGAAAGACGAGGATACCACGCTGGTAAGGCGGCGCCTGGCGGATAGGCGCAGGGGCGAAACCGAGTGGGCGCGCGTAGATGCGCTCACGGATCAGGAGATCGAGGCGGCGGTCGCTGATGACCCGGATGCCGCGCCGCTCCTGAACGAGGAGTTCTGGGCGAATGCCGAACTGGTGATCCCCGCGGGAAGGAAGGAGCGGATTACCCTGCGTCTGGACGAGGAGGTGCTGGACCACTTCCGCAGGCTCGGGCGCGGCTACCAGACCCGCATCAACACCGTTCTTCGCGCATACGTCCGCCAGCAGCAGGCAACGACGACGCGGCGTGGTGCGTAGCTGCACGCCAATGCCGCGGCTGCCAACGGAACGCTCATCTTGGCGGTGGACCTCTCGGGATCGTGGCCGGGTATCCCCTGCCGCACGTGACTGAAATTGCGGTCGCGTGGCATCGGGGCCGTCGGCTCCGTCCACACCTTCCCGGGGGCAACATGAGGCTTGCAACGTTGGTGACGATCGGCGCGGTCGCGGCGGCATTCACGGCCGGTTCCGCATCCGCACAGGCCGGGGCGGACCAGTCCAGCACGCGCGGGCTGGGCGTGGGCGTGAGCTTCAACGCGAGCGCGGTGGGCGTCGGAGCGCCGAGGGAGGCGAACACGGGGAGCGGGGTCGGCGTTTCGATCGGGTACGGGGTCAACGACAACCTCAGCTTCTTTGCCCGTACGAACTACGCCTACCGCTCGTCGCACCTGGATGCCGGGGTGCGCTACAGCTTCGGCAGTCCGCGCGCGGCGCTGCGTCCGTACGCGGAGCTTGCCGCGACCCGCGTCGGCACCACGCCCGCCGAGGGGTTCCGCTCGACCGGGTACGGAGCGACCGCCGGAGTGGGGGTGGAGTACTTCATCAGCCGCAAGCTCGCGCTGGACGTCGGCGTCGTCCATTCGGAGGGGCGCTTCACCAGCCGGGAGATCGAGGGCAAGCCGGTCGACGGCACGTTCCGCTTCGCCTCGTCGCGGTTGAACATCGGGTTGAAGTGGCGCCCGTAGCGGGCCGCTGACCGATCGGCAATCGAGAGGGTGCTCACACGGCCGGGTGAGCACCCTCTTCGCTTTTCTCATCCGCCAGCACCACCAGGAGCACGCCCGCAAGCACGACGGCCGCGAACAGGTACCCGGCCGCGCCCAGCTGCTCCCCCCACACCAGGTACGCGGCGATGGCGGCGACGACGGGCTCGGTGGTGGCGACGGTGGCGGCGCGCGTCGCCTCGATGCGGCGGAGTCCGGCGCTGTACAGCAGGTACGAGCCGTAGGTGGGCACCACGGCCAGGAAGACGAGGACCGCCCACGTGGCCGCGGACTTGTCCGGATGGAAGCGGAAGAACGGAAGGAGCCCCGCGGCGCCCAGCGGCAGCGCATAGAGGAAGAGCGTGGGCGTAGGATAGCGCGGGAAGTAGCGCTTCCCAAAGACGTAGTGCGTCGCGTACGCCCACCCGGAGACCAGCCCCCAGAAGATCGCGCCCGCCCCCACGCGCACCTCCCCGCCCGCCGCGCGTGCCAGCCCCGCTACCCCCACCAGCGTCAGCGCGAGGGCGAGCACCTTGCGCACGCCCAGCGTCTCCCATCCCAGGAGCCAGGCGAGGAGCGCCACCCACACCGGTGCTGTGTACAGGAGCACCGCCGCCAGCGATGCGCCACCGAGCCGCACCGCCTGCATGTACGATGCGAAGAAGAGCGCGATCCCCACCAGCCCGAACGCGAACACCGCGGGCATGTCGCGCCGCTCGACCCTGACGCGCCGCAGCAATGCCGCGTGCGCGCCGAAGAGCACCGCCGTGATCGCCGCGCGCCAGAACGCGATCTCCAGCGGGTCGATGCCGTCGCGCAGCGCGAAGCGCGAGGCGGGGCCGAGCAGGCCCCACAGCACCGCCGCGCAGACCACGTAGAGGTATCCCATCATCCCCGCCGCACCGTCAACCGCATTGCCTCACACAGAGCCACAGAGGAAAGGGAAAAAAGAGCAGAAGGGGTTCTCTGTGTCTTGCAGTTGCCTCCGCGCCCTCTGTGTGAGGCCGTTTTTGGCGGTCAGAGGGATTCCACGGAAACCCGCTGCCACGCGCTCCAGCGGCCGCCCGCCTCCAGGCGCACCGGCACGGCGACGCTCCCCACCTCCACGCAGAGCATCTGGAGGTACTCGTCGTCCGCCATGTCGTCCAGCTTCGCGGCGCCCTCGATCCACGGGTTCCACACGACGGCGTCGGCGAAGCCCCCCTTCTCCAGAACCAACATCCGACCGCCGGCCCCGTCGCGGATGCGGAGGAGGTCGGGGGCACCGCGGTAGACACGGTCGAGAGGGCCGCCCACGGTGAGCTCGTCCTCGTCCTGCGCGCGGTCACGGTCCAGCTCCTTGTCGTGGAAGGAGATCCCCTTCAGCCCGAGCACCGCCGCCTCGCGCACGTCCGCCACGCGGAAGTAGCTGTGCAGCGCCGCCGTGAACCGGATCTCCTCCGCGCCGCGGTTGAAGACGTCCAGCCGCAGCTCGAGGCCGCCCTCGTCCAGCTCGACCACCAGCGAGGCTAGAAAGGTGTGCGGCCACAGGTTGAGCGTTTCCGGCGAATCCGTGAGGACGAAGGTGGCCCGCGCCACTCCATCCGCGCCGCCGGCCTCAGGGAGCGCCCATTCCGCCACCCGCGCGAAGCCGTGCTTGGGGAGCGGCCCCTGCTCCGCGAACTGCGGAAAGACGACGGGGACGCCACCTCGGATGGCGCTGGCCGCATCGAAGCGCGCCTGGCGGCTCACGAAGAAGACCTCCTCGCCGCCCGCTGGCACGTACGAGGTGAGGTGCGCTCCGTGCGCGTACGCCTCGGCGCGGGCGCCGGAGGGGTGCGCCAGGATCACGCACGGCAGATCGTTCTCGCCGGCCTCGACGGCGGCGGATGCGTCGGTCATGCGGGGGTTGGCCTGGATGGTGTGCACTTCCTGCGACTGCGCGTCCGCGGCATCGCTGCCGCGGACGCGCGAGTCTGCTCGATCAGCCGCCGTTCACTGCGGCCCGACCGGCGTCGTTCCCGATCCACCCGCCGTTCCCCCGCTGGGCGGCGACGGCGGGGGAGGCGGGGGGGCGGGCGGCAGCACGATGGTGTCGCGCGGCGGCGTGGGCGGTGTGGGCGCCGGGGGCTGCGGTTGCGGCTGCGGCGGCACCGGTTGGGGCGCGGGCGGCTGCGGCTGCGGCTGCGGCGGTACCGGCTGCGGCTGCGGCGGCTGGGGTTGCGGCTGCTGCGGCTGCGGCTGTTGGGGGACGGGCCGGCGTGGCGCCTGTCGCTGCGGCGGCAGGTTGGGGCGCGGACGCTGCACCGGCTGGCGCTGCACGGGCTGTCCGGGCGCCGGCCGCGGCACCACCTGTCCCGGCTGCGGTGCCGGAGCGCCGGGCTGGGGTGCCGGCTCGGTGATCACCGGCGCGTTGCCGCCGCCATCCGGGTTGATCGGCGCGGGGGACACCTGCACCGGCTCGCCGCCGCCCGGATCTTCCGCGGGCTGCGTGGGACCCGGATCCACGGGGAGCGGCTCGTCGCCCGGATCGTCTTGGGGCTCGCCGCCGGTCGTTCTTACGGAGTCGGCCGGCACGCCGGGCGACCGGTCCACGTCGCCGCCGCCCTGGTTCATCGCCCACAGCCCCGCCACCAGGCCGAGGAGCAGAATCGGCAGCACCAGCATCCACGCCGGCCGCTTGCGGCGCGGCGGGGGCGGGGCGGGGGTGTCGCGCGGCGGTGGGGGAGCCGCGGGCGGCGCCGCGTGCTGCACCGGCGCCGCGGCCGGCATCGGCACGGCGACGGGGATGGGCGCGATCACCGTCCGCTCGTCGTCGTCCATGATGGGCGGCAACGAGGTGGCGATCAGCGTGCCGCTGTCGTCCGCGTTCTCCGATGCGTCCAGCGCCGCCGCGAACTCCCCCGCGTCCTTGAAGCGGGCCCCCGGCTCCGGGAGCATCGCGCGCTCGATCACCGCCGCCAGCTCGGGCGTCACCTGCGGGTTCAGCTCGCGGATCGGCTGCAGCGACGAGGACGAGACGGAATCGCGATCCGCGCCGAACGGCTTCTTTCCGGTGAGGAGCTGGTAGCCCACCACGCCCAGCGCGTACACGTCGGTCGCGGGGGTCAGCGTCAGGTCGCCACGCAGCTGCTCCGGCGATGCGTACGCCGGCGAGAGCGGCGCGGCGCCGCGGGTGCGCGTCATCGACCCGTCGTCGTCGTCCGCCGTCAGCCGCGCGATGCCGAAGTCCAGCACGCACACGCGGAACGGCTGGTCCCCCTGCGCCTCGGCCAGGAAGAGGTTCGCCGGCTTTATGTCGCGGTGGATCAGCCCCGCGCGGTGCCCCACGGCGATCCCCTCGGCACCGTCGCGCAGGATGCGCAGCGCCAGCGGCAGGGGAGGGCGCCCTTCGCGCGCCAGGTAGGCGGCCACGTTCTCGCCGCGCAGCAGCTCCATCACGATGAAGTCGATCCCCGTCTCCGGATCGGTCCCGAAGTCGTAGACCGGCACCACGTTGGGATGGTGCGGCAGGGCGGCGGCCGCGCGCGCCTCGCGCTCGAAGCGGGCGCGCATGTGCTCGCGGAGCTCGGGCGTGGGCGCGGGAATGGAGAGCACCTTGACCGCGCTGGGGCGCCCCAGCCGCAGGTCGTCGGCGCAGTAGACCACGGCGAAGCCGCCGCGGCCGATCACCTCTCTTATCGTGTACCGCTTCACCAGCGTGCGGCCGGTGAGCAGCTCTTCGAACCCTGAAGACATCGTGCGTTCCGCGGGCGGTGGGTGCGCGCTCCGGTGCCCACTGCGGGCAAAGGACCCCACCCCGGCAAGATGCGGTCCGGCCCGTGCGAATCCCCGTGGGGCGCGATTCATCGCGCCCGCCCTCTCCCCCCACCCCAAATCCCCGCCCGCCCTCCGATCCCGTAGGGGCAGACCCACGTCTCTGCCCGTGCCCGCACATGCGCCGGCCCCTGCCCGATCTCGCCCCGCCGCGCCTGCATTAAAACCAGATGAAGGTGCCACGACCCCGGGTCACCAGCCCGCTCTGCCGCGGCACCCGAGCCCGTTACGCCCCGTGCCCGCCCGACCCGTGCGCGGGAATGGCGCCGCACGCCACGGGCGCCATCGGGTTCGCCCCCGCGCCGGCGTGGAAGTTCACCACGTGCTGCCCGTTCATCACCGTCCCCATCGACACCTTGACGGTGCTGGTGGAAGTGCCGGTGCCGCTCGCCATGGCGACGCTCTGCAGCGGTGCCACCACCGGCCCGAGCTGGTCGCACGTCCCCGAGTGAATGTGGCCAGGGTGCGTCCCGCTCCCCTGCCCCTGGAGGGTGACGGTCACCATCGTTTCGGCGGCGCCGTGCTCCATGATCTGCGCCTGCCCGGTGACCCCCGAGTTGTTGAGCGCCGTCAGCTGCACGGGAGTGGTGGCCGAGCTCTGCCCCGTCATCGTGCTCTCCGCGGGCGTGGTCGGCGGAGTGGTGGCGCTGGGCGCCGGCGCCGGCGACACGGCGGCGGTCGTGGTATCCCCCGCGCCTTCGGCACCGCCTTCACCCTCGCCCCCGCAAGCAGCAACCGCCAGCGCAAGCGCGGGCAACACCCATGTCCGGAACGCGATCATAGCTCTCTCCTGTCGATGTGGACGCACGGCCGCATTGGCCGCGCGCTCCCCGCCATGCAAGCCCCGTTCACACACCGCGGTGCAGTCCACGGCGACGCATCAGAACCGCGCCCCCACCCTCAGCAGCGGCCGGTTGGCGGGGTGGTCGAACGAGTGCACCGTCTTCCCCGCCGCGATCACCTCGCGCACCAGCCGGATGAGGTGTCCGCCGGGCGCCGCGTGCGGCACCACCAGCTCCCGCGCCAGCGACGCGACCAGCCGGTTGCGCGCCTCGGCCGTGGCTGCGCTCAGCTCCACAACGTCATCGGCAAACGGCGAGACCAGCAGCAGGCGCCCGCGGTCCAGCGGCGTGCGCCAGCGCGCGGGGATGCGCGTACCGGCCAGCCCCCGCGCCAGGCACACCACCACGGGCTGGGTTCCCTGCAGGAGCACCTCCAGGCACCCCCGCTCCACCGGCGACAGGAACCCGCCCACCACCGGAAACCTCAGGTCGCGCGCGGACCGGGCCCACGCCAGCGCGTGCTCCTCCAGCGGCGGCGGCACCCGCCGCGAGCACAGCAGCCCGATCAGCGCCTGGTCCAGCAGCGCCGGGTTGCCGAGGAGCGAGAGTGGCCGCGCTCGAATTCCCATCTGGAACCATCCCGCGCTTCAGCGAGCGGAGGACGGTGCCGCGATCCGCGCGAAACGCTCCCATACAACACGACGCACACCCAGGGCGAGACGCTCCGGCGGAAGAATGCCGTCGAGCACGTCCGCCGCGTCTTCGGAGCTCAGGAAAGAGCGTGCGTTCTCACCCAGCCACCCCCGCAGCTCCGCCGTCTCCGCCTCGATCTCGGCCAGCAGCTCGGGACGGCCGGCCACCACCGACACGATGTCCTCCACGTCCCGGCTGCTGAATGGATCGTCCTGCCCTCGCTCGCGAAACGCCAGCCACTTCGTCGCCAGGAAGAGAGGTGCCGATACGATGCGCAGGTGGAGATCCGGCGCGAGCTCGTGCGGAATCGCGCGCTCGTACGCCGCGCGATACCACGGATTGCCGAAGCGCAGGACCTCCGGCACGGTCGGCATCACGTCCAGGACCCCCGCCGCGGAGCGCCAGCGGCAGAGCGGCGCGCCCTCCGAGCTATCCTCAGTGAACCCCCTCGAGCGGAGCCGGTCCGAGAGGGTGGCGTACTGGCTGAGCGTAGCCACGGGACAGATCACGTCCACGTCGTCCGTGTACCGCATCCTCGCCTGCGTGGGCGCGGTGATCAGCAGCTCCGTCACCTGCCCGCCGACGAACACGACCTCATCGCGGATGTCGCCCAGCATCCGCGCCACCGCCTCCAGAGTGTCGCGGTTCGGCGTCCTCATGCACCCTCGCCGCAGATGACCAGGCGGAGCAGTTCCGCGGCACGCCCACGCTCGCGCGCCCGTCCGATGCGTAGCGCGTCCACCAGCGCGAGTGCCCGGTACAGCTCGGGTGCGCTGTGCACCAGCTCGGGCGCGCCCGGGTACAGCGGCGTCAAGCTCGTCCCCCGCATGGAACCGCCGATGCTCGGCCAAACCACCGGCTCGTCGAAAACGATCTCATCACTGAGCGGGGGGGCCGCGTACGCGGTCGGCACCCCCCCCGCGCTCGGGCCCAGGATCGCGGGGAAGGCGTAGCGGGCGCCGTGGAGCGTGAACTCGGCAAGGTTGCGGCGATGAACGCACTTGGACCCATCGCGCACCAGCCCCGCCGTCACCAGGCGTCGCACGCTCGCGTGCACCGCCCCCGCGCTCAGCCGCAGCCGTGCGGAGAGCACCTCGTATGAATCCTTTTCGCCCGCCAGGAGCGCCAGGCCGACGACCAGGTCCGCTGGCCGGAGGGTAATCTGCGCCATCGGTGCACCGTGCATTCGATATTCATGAACCGTGAATGCTCGAATGTAGGTACACGCGTTCCCCAAGCCAAGGATGACGCGCGGACGAGAGCGGCTGTGGTGGCGCAGATGGGTCACGATCGTTCCCGGCATCAGGGCACGCGAAGGTGCGCCCCGGCGCCGCCGCGGGCCCACCCCGAATCAGGTGCCGTGCAGGGTAGCCGTCGCCGTTGCAACGATCCAGAGCGACGTTCCGCCATCAGCTACGCGCATTGTGCGGGACGTGGCGCCTCGTGGATGCTTGTGGCGGGCGCAAAAGAGAGAGGCACAGAGAAGTTCTCTCCGTGCCTCCTGTCTCTGTACGAGCCAAAGCAGTTCAGCGGTTCACACGATTTTCACCTCCGCCACCAGCGCCTCCAGCGACTTCTTGGCGTCGCCAAAGAGCATTGCGGTGTTGGGGAGGTAGAAGAGGTCGTTCTCCACGCCGGAGTACCCGGCCGCCATGCTCCGCTTGAGGACGATGACGTTCCTGGCGTGGTCCACGTTCAGGATCGGCATCCCGTAGATGGGGCTGGCGGGATCGGTGCGCGCGGCCGGGTTCACCACGTCGTTGGCGCCGATCACCAGCACCACGTCGGTGCGGGCGAGCTGCTCGTTGATCTCGTCCATCTCGAAGAGGTGGTCGTACGGCACGTTGGCCTCGGCCAGCAGCACGTTCATGTGCCCCGGCATGCGCCCGGCGACGGGGTGGATGGCGTAGCGCACGGTGGCGCCGCGGGCCATGAGCAGCTCGCTCAGCTCGCGCGCCACGTGCTGCGCCTGCGCCACCGCCAGCCCGTAGCCGGGCACGATCACCACCTGCCCCGCGTACCCCAGCAGCACCGCCGCGTCGTCTGGCGCGATGGTGCGCACGGAAAGCCCGGCGGCGGACTTCGTGCTCCCCTCGCCCGCGTCGCCGCCGAAGCCGCCCACCAGCACGCTGAAGAGCGAGCGGTTCATCGCCTGGCACATGATGCGGCTGAGGATGATCCCCGACGCGCCCACCAGCGCGCCGCTCACCAGGAGGGCGTGGTTGCGCAGGACGAAGCCGTTGGCCGCCGCGGCGAGCCCGGAGTACGAGTTGAGGAGCGCCACCACCACCGGCATGTCCGCCCCGCCGATGGGGATCACCAGCAGCACCCCCAGCACCAGCGCCGCCGCCGCCGTGGCCGCCACCGCCATCGCCAGCGGCCCCGGGTTGTACGCCGAGTCGCCCAGGGCCCACAGCGAGTACGCGCCGGCCAGCACCAGCACCGCCGCCAGCAGCGCCGTGACGACCCGCATCCCCCGAAACGACACCGGGTTGCCGGGAAGCTTGCCGTTCAGCTTGCCGTACGCCACCGCGCTCCCGGAAAAGGTCACGGCGCCAATCAGCACGCTCAGCAGCACCGATACGACGAGCGCCGCATCCAGCGCCCCCAGCCCGTGCGCGGCGAAGCCGGCGCCGGCGAGCCCCTCGCGCGCGGCGGCCTGGTAGCGCGTCACCTCCGCCCACGCCACCAGCGCCGAGGCCGCCCCGCCCAGCCCGTTGAGCGCGGCGACCATCTCCGGCATCTCCGTCATCTGCACCCGCCTGGCCAGGACGGCGCCGAGCGCGGTGCCCAGCGCCAGCCCCGCCACGATCATCCACGGCGCCAGGATGCGGCCCACCAGCAGCGTGGCGACGACGGCGACCAGCATCCCCACCGCGGCGATCTGGTTGCCGGCGCGCGCGGTGGCCGGCGAGCCGAGCCGCTTGAGGCCCACGATGAAGAGGCAGGCCGCCAGCAGGTACGCCAGGTTGACGACGGTGCTCATGGGGCATCCTTCTTCCTGAACATCTGCAGCATCCGGTCGGTCACCAGGAAGCCGCCCACTACGTTCACCATCGCCAGCACCAGCGCCACGAAGCCGAGCCAGCGGGCGAGCGGACCCTCCGCCATCCCGGCCAGCACCAGCGCGCCCACCACCGTGATCCCGCTGATGGCGTTGGAGCCGGACATCAGCGGGGTGTGCAGCGTCTGGGGCACCTTGCCGATGACCTCCGCCCCCACGAAGGCCGCCAGCACGAAGACGATCAGGAGCGTTTCGAGCATCGGGATTCCGGTATGAGGGTCAGGCGAGCGCGCGGACGCGCTCGTGCACGATCTCGCCGCCGCGGGTGATGCAGGCGGAGCGAAAGATCTCGTCCGCGGGGTCGGGGTCGAAGCGCCCCTCGCGGGTGAACTCGGTGACCAGCGCCGCCAGGGTGCGGGCGTACATCTGGCTGGCGTGCATCGGCATCTCGGCGGCGACGTTGAGCGGCCCCAGCACGCGCGCCCCGCCCGCCTGCACCCACGTGCCCGGCTGGGTGAGGGCGCAGTTCCCCCCGTTGGGCGCGGCCAGGTCCACCACCACCGAGCCGGGCGCCATCGCCAGCACCGCATCGCCCGACACCAGCAGCGGCGCGCGCCGCCCGGGGACGAGCGCCGTGCAGATCACCACGTCCGACGCGGCCACGTGCTGGCCGAGCAGCTCCACCTGGCGACGCTGGCGTTCCTCGTCCAGCGCCGCGGCGTACCCGCCCGCCCCCTCGGTGCCGGCGGTGTCCAGCGCCAGCTCCACGAACTTCGCGCCCAGGGAGCGCGCCTCCTCGGCCGCGGCGGCGCGCACGTCGTACGCGGAGACCTGCGCGCCCAGCCTGCGCGCGGTGGCGATCGCCTGCAGCCCCGCGACCCCCGCGCCCAGCACCAGCACCTTTGCGGGCCGCACCGTCCCCGCGGCCGTGGTGAGGAGGGGGAAGAAGCGCGGGAGCGCCTCGGCCGCCAGCAGCACGGCGCGGTAGCCGGCCACCGTGGCCATGGCGGAGAGGGCGTCCATCTTCTGCGCGCGGGTGATGCGCGGCACCATCTCCAGCGCGATCGCCATCACCCCGGTGCGCGCGAGCCGCCGCATCCCTTCGACGTCGTCCAGCGGCCGCAGCATCCCCACCAGCGCCGCGTCCGGGCGCAGGAGGTTGAGGCCGTCGGGCGCCGCCACGCACGCCACCACGTCCGCCCCCAGCGCCGCCGCCCGGTCGCCGACGCGCGCGCCCGCCGCCAGGTACGCGCCGTCGTCGTGGTACGCGCCCAGCCCCGCGCCGCTCTCCACCACCACCTCGAAGCCGGCGCTCACGAGGCGCGTGACCGTCTCCGGGACCAGCGCTACGCGTCGCTCGCCCCGCGCCGTCTCGCGCGGTACGCCTATGAGGGTGGGCATGGGGATCGGGTCGGATGTGGGCGGGGAGGTGGTCGCGTAATGTAGGGGCGGGGTGTGCGGCGGGAACAGGGTCTTCACGTTGCCCGCCTCATGCGAACGACAGCCTCACATCGAAGCGCCGAGAGGAACCACGACTCACGTACAATCCCTTCTTCCGTTCTTTCCGTTTCCTCTGCGTCTCCGTGTGAACCCGCCGTTCGGCCCGTCCCTGTTGCGCGGCTGGCGCGGCGCGTTTAGGATCGGCGTGCCCGCTGGTCCACCTGTCCTCTCCCGCCACTTAGCTCCAGTCAAAGGGAGTTTCTGATGATCGCACACGTACGCGCATCCATCGCCGCGCTGTGGCTGCTGGCGGCCTGTTCCGCTTCCGCCGCCGCGCAGCAGCGCCAGTGCTCGGCGGCCGACAGCGCGCGCATCGGCTGGAGTGCGCCCCAGGGCGAGGCCGAGGAGACGTGGCGAGCCGCGCTCGTGTCCGGGGGCCTGATCGCGGCGGGGGCGGAGGCGGTACACATCCCCTTCGGCTCGCTGCACTCGTTGTCCGGGAGCGACTACGACCGGACGAGCCAGCTTAACACCGACCTCATCGACGCAATCCGCGCGCGAATCGGCGACGGCCCCTCCAGGACCCATGCCCTGGTGCGCATCGAGGCCGACAGCACGCTGTCCGGCCTGATGCTCGTGCTCCCGTCCGGGATGGTGTCGATCAGGGAATCCGTCACCGAGAAAACCCGCCGGCTGCGCGCGGTTCCGGCCGTCAGCAACGGGTGCCCGATGGGCATCTGGTACCCGATCACCATCGAGAGCTACGGGACGCGGATCGTCGGCAGAGGAACCAGGCAGCCGCCACGTCCACTGGAGCCAGAGGCGGAGCGGGTGGGGAGCTTCGAAGTGCTGGTGGTCAGGAGCTACTTCACGGGCGAGGACCAGAGCAACGCCTCCACCAGGCCGCGGAGTGGAACGGGGGGAGAGCTGCGATGGTGGTGCGCGGAAGGGGGCGGCGTGTGGGTGGGCGTGACCCTCCCCGCGGCCGCGCGCGACGGAGAGACCCGGCCCGTGGAGTGGAGCTTCGACGGCGACGCGCCGGCCGCGGCCTCGCTGCGTGGGGTGAGGGAGTTCCACCGCTGGTTCCTGCCCGATGAGGACGTCGCCCGCTTCACCGTGCGCGCCAGGACGGCGCGGCGCCTGGTGGTCCGCATGCCGGCCGACGGCACGGAGTACCAGTACGATCTGGAGCAGCCCCGCCAGGCGCTGGACCGGCTGGCCTGCGCGCCTGGCACGCCGTTGGCCGGGCGTATTCCGCGGGCGCCTGAAGGGGAGTTCACGGGGGTTGGCAGGGCGGGGGGAGTTATGTCGCCGCCAACCCAGGGCAGTGGCACGTACGAGGTCCCCGCGCCGCTGCGCTCGCCCGGCGACCAGTGGGTCAAGGTCTTCCAGTGGAATGAGGGCGGCGTCGATTGGATCGACACCACCTCCGTCAGCCGGGTGGGTAAAAACGTCTACCGGTTCACCCTCAGGCGCATCGAGCACGCCCCCATGAGGAGGGTGTCGGATGGACTGACGTTCGACGCGAGCGACGACCTGCTGGAGTTCGACTGCGCCCGGATCCGTAGCCGACTGCTGACGAAGAAGTTCCTGTTGTGGGGCCGCGTATTGGCCGAGGAGGCACCCCCCGGGCGGGATTGGACACGAGAGATCCCTCAGTTCAGGGACTCCTATTGCCCGGTGCTAACCCGGGCACAGCCGCGACCGCTGCCCGCATCCACGAACCCGTGACGAACGAGCGTACATCTCACGCCCAGTGCGGCGGCCGCTGCTGAGTTTCGACCATTCACCATTTTTATCGTGCGGAGCAGGAGCGTATCGGCTTCAAAGCTGGATTTAGCGCATGAGTGCTCCCAAGGGACCAGGAACTCCGATACCACGGTCCGTTGGAATGCGCGGGATCCACTCCGTTATCGCGGCTGCGACATCACGCGTTGGAGAATCGGCGCTCGCGAGCTGCATTAATGCCGTCAGTTCCTCCTGCGCCACAACGCTTATCTGGTCCCGTGCAGCATCGCGAAGCTCAGCCAAAGAGAGTTCCGAACGGGGTGCCGAGGTGACCAATACAGGTTCAACTACTCGATCGATGAGGCTTTCCATTTCACGAGCACGTTGCACCAGTTTCCCCAGCTTCCCTCCCGATCCGATCGAACCAAGCGTGCATTCAATCGCGTACGCGCGTTCCGAATACGGATCGAACGCGAAAACATCAAGCGAGTTGCTCAGCTTGCCCTCTGGTCCCATCTGAAGCGCCTGAAAGCCTAGGAGGTAGAACAACCGTGCAACAGCTCTTTCGAATCCATGGGTGGTTTCCTTGGTAGCGCTACTCGGGTTGAGTAGTGCGTGGAGGTGTCGCATCCCGTCGTCCACGCTAGCATACGTCCGTACTCGCGGATTTCGCTGTCTGAATGAGGGGTCCTCTAGCGTCAGTCCATCGACACGAAGGCCTCTGATACGTAGCGTGAGGACGACTCGTTCGGCGGCGAGATCCTCGATGATGATTAGGGCAGGAGAGATTTCTGCCCCTGGATCCAATAGAGCGTCCTTCACGAGTATTGATTCTGCCCTAACAAGATCGCCACCTGCGAATGCAGCGATTCCTAGTTCTGTCTGTCGAAGCGCTTGGGGGGTATGAGCATCCAACTGAATCGTAAGCCTGCCGTTGTCGAGCCGGGAACGCCGGGTGTCGAACTGTACTGACACCGGAAGGCGCAAGTGGAACTCCGTCGCGTGGTCCCCCCTAGCCCCCCGCCGGAGCCCCACTATACCCTCGGCAACCCCGTTGTACCCATCAAATGGTACCCGGGCAGTGTGTAGGTGCGTATCTAGTTCACCCTCGCGCCACTCGGTTGGAGCAAGGGTAGCAGATAGCGAGTCGCCTCTCGCAGTATATACTAGAGCAGGCCAACGACTGGAATTTGCTGGCACCCAGGAGGGCTGAATCCACGGCCGATTTGTGGCAGGGTTATCGAAAGTCCAGAAATCTGCGTACGGCACTTCGCCATCTCGCCCATCACTACGCAGGTATAGGATTTCGTCCTCTCCGGCAAAGAGCTTTCCGCGAGCCACTCCCACGAGCAACTCCGGGAGCTCCTCGGCGCTTACGAACCAGCGCCGCGCGAGCACCCTCTCTGTTCTGATCTCGGGAGCGATGTGTTCCAGCGGGATCGGCGTTCTTTCAACTAGCTTTACGTGAGTCAACGCGTTCCGCCATTGATCGGCCACGCGAACCGCCAGTGCGCGTACATCTAGGAGACTCGTTTCACCGATAATCTGCCTCCCTGCCAGTACAAACCTTTGTGCCTCGGCGCTTAGATATTCTGCACTGGTCATCAATACCCAATCGTTTGTGGTTGGTGCTGCGATAGGCAGCGAGGCAACGTGCAGCTTCTCGCTCCCATACACATCATGCGCATGCACCAATAAAGTTAGCGAGCATGTGAAGAGTTTTCTTCGAGCGCGATTACCTTCTCAGCTAGTTGCTCGTTGTAAGTCGCGCCGCCGTTGCTGAAGTGAACACGTCGATGGCAATTTGGGCAAAGTGCGACAACCCATCGCGGATGGTCGGGCCCTCCGTCGGCTCGGCGGCGAATGTGATGTGGCTCCAGGTACGGGGAGCCCGTCGGCGTTCTAAACGGCGCTTCGAATCCGCAACCCTCGCAATACCCTGCAGCCCTCCGCAGCACGTATGCGCGCACAGCCTGGCTGCGACGGTAGGCATTCGCCTTCCTCTGCTGCGGGGTCGCGCCAGCAGACGCAGATTCAAGAGCGATGCGCCTAAGTTCTTCTAGTGACTTAGTCTTCGGAAGCCCCCTCCCCACGCGATCGACAACGATATCAGCAGCGGCAGTTCCTTCTTCCGAGCTGACTGGCGCGAGCTCAAATACAATGGTGCGACGCGGGTTCCCTTCCCGGTCGGCAGCAACCTGCTCGTGGTCGTCAAGATACTGCATCTCGCCGACGTATCGCACATATCCAGGCTGCGTAGATTCGAAGAGGTGGAGCGATTTTGAAAGTTGGACATGGTTCTGAATCGCCCAATTCCCCCGGATCATCTTCATGTCACCGACCTGTCCCTCACCTGTGTACCAGTACGTCCCGTCATCTCTGAAGCCGTCCTCATAACCGTACTGCTCGCCTTGGTCACCCGTAAAGATCCAAATCATCGGATGTTCGGCTGGGGTGCTGATCCCGCCGTACGGTTGCCCTTTAAACTGCCTGTGCAGATCCCTTCGACGGTACACAGCTCCTGGGACGAACATGGTAGTACTTTCAGGACTGGGTGAGGTGCTCCACAACGAAGTCTCGATCGCTTGGAGCTAGCGGAAGTTGCAGGAGTTGTTGGGGGTGGCACCAGACGAGCTGGTCATGCGCAAGAAGAACTGGTGAACCGCGGATCTCAGCCTCTACAAACTCAATCACGAACTCGGACCCGGGGTCGGCTCGCGTGAAGAGGACTCTCCCAGTATAGGTCACCGAGACTGCGAGCTCTTCTGCGAGCTCCCGAGCCACTGCCTGAGAAATCGACTCGCCGTCCTTAACCTTGCCACCCGGGAACTCCCATAGGCCGCCGTGGCGCTTACCGTGAGGCCTGAGGCAGACAAGATATCTGCCGCTTTGTTCGATCACGGCGGCGACTACTCGAATTTGCATCCTAAGACGTTACCGTTTGAACTGGCACGTGCGCAGGGTGTCACAATTTACGCCGTCCGTTCTGACTCGCAAGGTTGTTCTGTTGAAGGCCAACAAAGTCGCTGTTCGTCCCCGAGAATTCCGTTGATCGCACGAAAAGGCTGCACAACGCATAAGCGCCGTGCAGCCTTTTGGATTTCCCGCGGTCTAAGTTCGCGCGTACTCGGTCGGAAACTCTCGCAAGCGCCTCGGAGCGCCTGCCGTTCAAGGCCTCGCGCTCTCCAGGCGAGAATTCACGGCTGGCCTCATCTCGCTAGATGATGCTGGCGGAGGATCACCCCCAGAGCTTCTTCCAGAACGGCCGGTCGTCCAGTGTGAGCTCTACGGCGCCGGGCAACTCCACCGGTTCGACCTCCGTTCCAGGAAAGTGCTCCGCGAGCAGACGGTCCTCTTTGTCGTACATCGAAAGCCCGAGGTCCACCTCGTCGTCGTAGAGCAGCTGGACGCGGAATTTGCGGTCCTTGACCAGGAAGAGCATCGCTCGCCAACGGTAGCGGGGGCCTGCCTCCCTGGAGTGCTCCCACGCGTCGCGAACCGCGTCGGCCAGTTCGTGGAACTCCAGCGCGCAGCGCAGCTTTTCCGCACCGGGCGGAGCATACCGCAGGATCATGTGATCCAGGGCATCCTCCACCTCGGCGTAGAGAAGGATGCGCGCGTCGGGGTCGCCGGCGACGTCCAGGGCCGCGAGGCCGATGCGGTTCATCCCCTCGCCAAGCTCGTCGTAGATGCGGCGTAGGAGCTCACTGGACGTCTCCAGGCGTTACGCGGTCACCGGGAGCCGCGACTTCCGGCCGGCAAAACGAGGCACCCGCGTCTCACGACTCGGGGGGGGCTCCGTCGCGGATCAGGGCTGCACCACTGCCACCGTGTCCGTAGCCTCCGCCACCGGCGGGGCGATGCTGTCCGGGCGCGGGGCCTCGGCGACGGGGGCGACGACCGGCGCGATCTCGGCGAGCTGGAGCTTGGGGACCGGGGGGCGCAGGGTGGAGAGGTCGGCCAGGGCGAAGGAGGCGCCGCCG
>DASVQP010000012.1 GCA_036389135.1 Longimicrobium sp. | reverse complement strand
GGCGGGTGGCGCTCTCGCATGCCTTGAAGTGAACCCAGTCGGAGAGCCGGATGCGGGAAATCCGCACGTCCGGTTCGATGAGCGGGTCGGGGAAACCGGGCAACCATGCCACGGCGCCCCGACTCGACTCTACTGAGGCTGTTGTTTTTGAGCGGGTGTCCTGAACGCAGGACGCCCGTTTTCCTTTGGCGCGGACAAGCGGCAGGGAGCCGCCGGGAGGGGCGAAAAGGGAAGGTGTTGCGGCGCAATAGGTTGGAAAATTGGCGCAGCGCGGAACGGGCGTTGCCTTTGGGGATGGCGGCACCCGTCCGAGGTTACCCTCCAGCACCACACGACCATGCGCACCTCTTTCCGCATCACCGCTCTCGCGGCGCTCGTACTCGGCGCCGGCGCGTGCGACAACGAACCGATCTTCGTGGGCGACCGGCCCGGCGCCCCGGAAGACCTCCTCGCGGAGTACGCGTGGGTCTTCGAAGGCTTCACCGCCGCCGGCCAGTCCGTGGGGCACCCGGCCGTGGACCTCACCTGGTTCCCGCCGAGCGACTGGGACCAGGAGCCCTTTCGCGTCTACGGGAAGCGCGGCGGCGGCTCCGGCTTCTTCCTGATCGCCACCGTCACGTCGTGCACCGAGAACGGGTGCACCTACCGTGACCGCAACGTGGCGCCGGGGACCACGTACGAGTACTACGTCGCCACCGTCAACGAGGCGACGGACGAGGAGACGACCAGCGACACGCGCGAGGTGATCTTCGTTCCGGCCACCAGCATCCCCGCCGCGCCGCGGCTGGAGACGCCGGTGGCGCTGGACAGCGCCGTCTACCTGCGCTGGACCGACCCGTCGAACGGGAGCAACGTGGGCCGCTACCGCGTCTTCCTGACGCGCATCGACGCCCGGAGCGACTACCTGTACCCGGTCGGCGAGTCGGATGGGAACGGGTACGTGGACCTGAACGCCGCGAACGGCCACACCTACGGCTACCGCCTGGCCGCCGTGGACACGCTGGGCCGCGTGAGCTCGCTGAGCGCCGAAGTCACCGCCATCCCGCGACCCGATCGCGCCGCGGAGCTGGTGTACGCACACAGCTCCAACCCGGCGCAGAGCGGCTTCCGCTACAACGTCACCACCGGCACGGCCGCCGTGGTGAGCGGCACCACGGCCGACGCGCACTGGAGGCTGGAGCGCGACGGGACCGGCTGGCGGATCGTGCCGCTGAACGGCACCCGCATCGCCGACGCGGGACGTACCACGGCGCTGGCGTGCGGCCCCGGTTCGGGTCCGGAGTGCGTCGCGGTGACCACGGCCCCGGCCGCGGGCTACTCCACCACGGCGGTGGCGCTGAACCCGGAGAGCAGCTACGTGCTCGCCTTCACCGTCGGCGGCCGCACCCACTACGGCGTCGTCCGCGCGCAGATCCTGGGGAGCGACCAGCAGAACCGCTCGCTGATGATCTTCGACTGGTCGTTCCAGATGATCTCCGGCGAGCCGCGCCTGGACCGGCGTTCCAACTGATGCCGTCGTCCCCGGGCGGCCGGGGCGGACGAACGCCGGGAAGCTGACTGATGCTCCCGTGCAGTCCGGGGCGGCGGCTTGAACGGGAAGTGCGTGAGCGCGTTAGTTCGCTAGACGAAGAGCGGGGGCGGCGCCGAGTGTGGCGCCGCTCCTGTTTTGGTGCAGCAGTCATGGCTGGGGCGAGTAAACTCGCGGCAACAACGGCACAAAGTCCGCCTCCGCGGACTCCGGGTCCGATGTCGCGGTTCGCGAGCCGGCTTCAGCCGCCTTTCCGTGGTTCCAGCCGGGGGCTTCAGCCCCCGGCGAAGCGGCCGGGATTCCCGCCTCCCACACCAATTCCCTCACGGAGCCTGCGAAGGCAGGCTTCCCGCGGTTGTTGCAGCGGTTTCAACCGCCGGGCTGCCAGTTGTCCCCCCCGCAGCAAACGCCTTATCTTGAACGTCCCCCGAACACCCTTCCCCCGGAGCGCGCAGTGCGGCAGCGGATCGAAATCGATGGCGACACCCTCACGCTCGAAGACATCGAACGCGTGGCGTTCGACTGCGAGGTGGAGGTCGCGCTCGCGCCCGGGACGGAGGAGCGCATTCTCCGCTCGCGCGCGGTGGTGGAGGCGGCGCTGCGCGAGGAGCGCGTGGTGTACGGCATCACCACCGGCTTTGGGCGCCTCGCCGAGACGGTGATCCCCATCGACCGGGTGGAGGAGCTCCAGCTCAACCTGATCCGCAGCCACGCCTGCGGAGTAGGCCCCGCGCTCCCCCGCGCGGAGACGCGCGCCATCACCCTGCTGCGCGCCAACGTCCTCGCCAAGGGCTTCTCCGGCGTCCGCCCGGAGGTGGTGCACGCGCTGATGGCGCTCCTCAACCACGGCATCCACCCGGTCATCCCGGAGCAGGGCTCGGTGGGCGCGTCGGGCGACCTGGCGCCGCTGTCGCACCTGGCGCTGGTGCTCATCGGTGAGGGCGCGGCCGAGGTCGGCGGCAGGGTCGTCCCCGGCGACGAGGCGCTGGGCAGCGCGGGGCTCCAGCCGCTCCGCCTGCAGGCCAAGGAGGGGCTCGCGCTCAACAACGGCACGCAGGTGATGACGGGGATTGGCGCCCTCCTGCTGCGCGGCGCGGAGCGGGCGGTGGACACCGCCGAGGTGACCGGCGCCATGACCCTCGAAGCGCTGCGCGGCACGCCCGACGCCTTCCACCCCGTCATCCAGCGCGCGCGTCCCCACCCGGGCCAGGCCGCCAGCGCCGAGCGCCTCCGCGCGCTCCTGGCGGAAAGCGAGATCCGCGAGAGCCATCGCGAAAACGACCCGCGCGTGCAGGACGCCTACTCGCTCCGCTGCATGCCGCAGGTGCACGGAGCCGCGCGCAACGCCTTCGCCTACATCGGCCAGGTGCTGGAGACGGAGTCCAACAGCGCCACCGACAACCCGCTCGTCTTCCCCGACGAGGGCGAGGGCGGGCTGGTGGTCTCCGGCGGCAACTTCCACGGGCAGCCGATCGCGCAGGTGCTGGACCTGCTGGCCATCGCGCTCGCGGACCTGGCTTCGATATCGGAGCGCCGCATCGAGCGCCTGGTGAACCCCGACCTCTCGGGCGACCTCCCCGCCTTCCTGACCGACGACCCCGGGGTGTGCAGCGGCTTCATGATCGCGCAGATCACGGCCGCGGCGCTGGTCAACGAGTGCAAGACGCTCTCACACCCCGCCAGCGTTGATTCCATCCCCACGGGCGCCGGCAAGGAAGACCACGTCTCCATGGGGATGACCTCCGCCCTCAAGGCGCGCAAGGTGCTCCGCAACGTGGAGACGGTGCTGGGGATCGAGCTTCTCTGCGCGGCGCAGGGGCTCAAGTACCGCGAGCCGCTGCGCCCCGGCCGCGGCGTGGAGCGCGCCTACCGCCTCTTCCGCGAGCGCGTCCCCGTCCTCACCTCCGACCGCATCCTCGCCCCAGACATCGAAACCGCCGCGTCCATGGTGCGCGAGGGCTCCTTTGCGGAGCTGTGGCGCACCTGATCGCGTAGTTGCGGCCCGTGGTGTTCATCGGCACGGCGGGTGCGCGTTGCACCACCTGATAAACGAGCGCGCATGCTGACGCCTGGGCCGACACTGACGATGCACTTGGCGTGGCTGTTCAAGGACTTCGGCTGATCTGCGCTGGCGTGATGCAGGCGAAGGCGTGTAGTTGGAGACGGATGGACGGATTCGGCGATCCGCGGCACATCGGGTGCTTGCAGGGTGGGCGCTAACCAGAGGAGGAATCATGGCGACGAAGCCCGCACTCCAGCAGTGGACTTATGCCGAGTACGCGCGCCTTCCCGACGACGGCAGGCGCTACGAGATCATCGCGGGGGAGGTGCACGTGAGCCCCTCACCCCATTACCGCCACCAGCTTGCCGGCATCCGGATCACAGGACTTTTCGAGAACTTCACCCGCGAGCACGGAATTGGGCAGCTCTACGGGCCCCTCGATGTCCTTCTCTCTGGATCGGACTACCTCATTCCGGATCTGCTGTTCCTGCGGCATGACCGCCGCGCGATCCTCTCAGACCGCGGGTTAGAGGGCCCGCCCGATCTCGTGATCGAGATCGTCTCTCCGTCGAGCATCTTGAGGGACCGCGGGTTGAAGCGCGAGCGGTACGCGCTGTTCGGCGTCCCGTTGTACTGGGTTGTGGATGTAGCGCTTCAGCAGATCGAGGTGTACCGCCTGGCCGAGGATCCGAACGGGCCACCGGAGGTCGTGACCGACACGCTGGTCTGGCATCCGGTTCCGGGCGGACCGGCGCTCACGATTTCGGTGCCGTTTGTGGTACATGACGGTGGGGACGATGGTTGAGCCGATCCGCGGCTGGCGGGATGCAGGCGAACCGCGCGTAGATTGAGACGGGCAGGATGATTCGGCGATCCGCGGCACATCGGGTGCTTCGGGGGCAGGCGCTAACCGGAGGAGGAACCATGGCGACGAAGCCCGCACTCCAGCGCTGGACCTATGCCGAGTACGCGCGCCTTCCCGACGACGGCAACCGCTACGAGGTCATCGCGGGGGAGCTTTACGTGAGCCCCTCACCGAATCCCATGCACCAGAAGGCGCTCATCCGCCTGTCGACCGCGCTCGAGCAGTTCACCCAGGAGCATGGGCTGGGCGAGATGTACCCCGGCCCCATCGACGTACTCCTGTCGGGTGCGGACTATCTGGTGCCGGACCTCGTGTTCGTTCGCGCGGACCGTGCGGAGGTCATCACCAGGCGCGGGATCGAGGCCGCGCCGGATCTCGTGATCGAGGCGATCTCCCCATCCACCGCGTTGCGGGACCGTGGGCTGAAGCGCGAGCGGTACGCCCACTCTGGCGTTCCGCTTTACTGGGTGGTCGACGTCGAGCTGCGCCACATAGAGGTGTACCGCCTCTTGCAGGAACCGGATGGCCCCGCCGAGATCATCCGGGATGCACTCGTCTGGCAACCGGTTCCGGGTGGCCCATCTCTTACCATCTCGGTCCCGTTCATCGTGGGCACTGTCAGCCGCCGCACCTGAGACACTCCTTACACCGACTTTTAGCCGCATGAGCACCATCATAGAGCCCCGCATCATCCGCGCGCCACGCGGCACGGAGATCTCGTGCCGGGGGTGGCAGCAGGAGGCCGCCCTGCGCATGCTGATGAACAACCTCGATCCCGAGGTGGCGGAGCGGCCCGAGGACCTGGTGGTGTACGGCGGGACGGGGAAGGCCGCGCGGTCGTGGGAGGCGTTCGACGCGATGGTGGAGACGCTGCGCTCCCTGGCGGACGACGAGACGATGCTGGTGCAGTCCGGCAAGCCCGTGGGGGTGATGCGGACGCACCGCCACGCGCCGCGGGTGCTGATCGCAAACAGCAACCTGGTGCCGCGCTGGGCCAACTGGGAGACGTTCCGCGAGCTGGAGCGGCAGGGGCTCACCATGTACGGCCAGATGACGGCCGGGTCGTGGATCTACATCGGCACGCAGGGAATCCTGCAGGGGACGTACGAGACGTTCGGGGCGGTGGCGCGCCAGCACTTCGGCGGGAGCCTGCGCGGCACGTGGACGCTCACCGGCGGCGTGGGCGGGATGGGGGGCGCGCAGCCGCTGGCCATCACCATGAACGGCGGCGCCGCGCTCTGCATCGACGTGGACCCGTGGCGGATCGAGCGGCGCATCGCCATGCGCTACTGCGACCGCATGACCGCCGATCTGGACGAGGCGCTCCGCTGGACGCTGGAGGCGCGCGACCGCGGCGAGGCGCTCTCCGTGGGGCTGGTGGGGAACTGCGCGGAGGTGCTTCCGGAGCTGGTGCGGCGTGGCGTGACGCCCGACGTGCTCACCGACCAGACCAGCGCGCACGATGCCCTGGTCGGCTACCTCCCCGCCGGGATGTCGCTCCAGGAGGGTGACGCGCTGCGCACCGCCGACCCGGAAGAGTACCAGCGACGCTCGCGCGCCTCCATGCGCGTGCACTGCGAGGCGATGGTGGAGATGATGCGGCGCGGCGCCGTCACCTTTGACTACGGCAACAACCTGCGCGCGCAGGCGCACGAGGCGGGGTTCGCGGATGCGTTCGCATTCCCCGGCTTCGTGCCGGCGTACGTGCGGCCGCTCTTCTGCGAGGGGAAGGGGCCGTTTCGATGGGTGGCGCTCTCCGGCGACCCTGAGGACATCCGCCGCACCGACGATCTGGTGCTGGAGCTCTTTCCCGGCGACGAGCTGCTGCACCGCTGGATCCGCGGCGCGCAGGAGCGGGTGGCGTTCCAGGGGCTGCCGTCGCGCATCTGCTGGCTGGGGCAGGGGGCACGGGCGAAGTTCGGCGTGGCGCTCAACGACCTGGTGGCGCGCGGCGAGGTGAAGGCGCCCATCGTCATCGGCCGCGACCACCTGGACACGGGCTCCGTCGCGTCGCCGTACCGCGAGACGGAGGCGATGAAGGACGGGAGCGACGCCATCGCCGACTGGCCGATCCTGAACGCGCTGGTGAACGTGGCGAGCGGGGCGAGCTGGGTGTCGTTCCACCACGGCGGCGGGGTGGGGATCGGGTACTCGCTGCACGCGGGGCAGGTGATCGTGGCGGATGGCACGGACGAGATGCGGGAGCGGCTGGAGCGCGTGCTGACCAACGACCCGGGAATGGGCGTCATCCGCCACGCCGATGCCGGCTACGAGACCGCCATCGAGACCGCGCGCCGCGAGAACATCCGCGTCCCGATGCTGGGCAGGGGCGCATGAGGCGCGCGCTTGCCGGGCTCCTGCTGGCGCTCGCGGGGTGCGCGCCCACGGTGACGCACGGCGCCCGGGTGGAGCCGGGGCTGTACGTGGGATATACCGGCGGGATCGTCGCGGCGGGGGACAGCGCCAAGGCGCCGGACGTCGTCACGCCGGAGTGGGTGCCGTACGTCCGCTACGGCTTCGTGGGGCGGCCGGGCGGGCTGGCCGGCTCGCTCGCGCTGTCGATGGCGCCGGAGGTGGAGACAGTGGTGCATGGAGACGCCTATCTCCAGCTCCCCACGTCCGATCCACGCTGGGCCTATGGGGGCGGAATAATGGGGTCGGGGCGGTTCGTGATGCCGTACGTGCAGCTCGGGCGCTCGTTCCCCCGGGGGTACGAGGCGTACACCACGCAGGCATGGGTGCACAGCACGGAGTTCACGAACCGGGATCTCGACCTGGATGCAGGTGAGGGCCAGGTCCGGCCCCGCTACTGGGCACCCACGCTCGCGCTCCGCCGCCGCGATGGTGCGCTCGCGGTCGGGCTGCTGGTCACGGGGGTTCTGGGGAGCTACGAGAACACGGCGTACGATTCCGCCCGCGCCGGCCCGGTCACGCGTACCCGCCCGCTCCGCGCGTTGACCGCCAGCGTAACCGCCGACGTGGACGTGGCGCGTTTCATTCGGGACGTCCTCAGCATCACGCGCCGTCCTATCCCGCGCGACGACCCGCCGCGGTAAGCCGACCATGCTCAGGGAATCGATGCGGAGCGCGGGGGCCGGGCTCGTTGCCGCCGCACTGGCGGCGTGCGCGCCGGTGCTGACGCATGGGCCGCGAGTGGAGCCGGGGCTGTTCCTCGGCGGCACCGGAGGGCTCCTGCTCACACGGGACACCGCTCTCGCGCCGGACGTCGTGACCCCGCAGTGGGTGCCGTATGCGCGCTACGGCCTGGCCGGGAAGCCGGTGGGGTGGCGGGCTCGCTCGCGCTTGCCCTGGGCAGCTCGCCAGAGAGCCCGGTGGAGGCGGATGCCTACGTCCAGCTTCCCTCCGGCGGTACGGACTGGGCGTACGGAACGGGTGTGGTGGCTTCGCCAGCACTCGCGATGCCGTACGTGCAGGTCGGGAAGTCTTTCGCCCGCGGTTACGAGGTGTATGCCACGCAGGCGTTCGTGCGCCGCAACGACTTCAACGACAGGCAGGTCTACCTGCTGGAGACCGCCCCTACCGAGGTGCGCCCGCGCTACTGGGCGACCACGGTGGCGCTCCGCCGGCGCGACGGACCGCTGGGGCTGTCGCTGCAGGTCACCGGCGCCTTCGGCCGCTACGACGAGAGGGTGCGTGACTCCGGGCCAGGGACGCGGAGCCGCCCGCTGCGCGCGGTGACCACCAGCCTGGCCGCCGACGTGGACGTGGCGCTCTTCGCAAGAGACGTCCTGGGCGTTACGCGCCGGCCGATCCCCCGCGAGAACCCGCCGCGGTAGGGCGCCATCGCGCAGGGGATCGCGATCCAGAAATACGCCACACGCTCCTCCCATCACCCCACGCCACCACACCGTGAACCTCGTCATCACGCAGCTTTCCAAGACGTACCCCAACGGCGTGCATGCGCTGCGCGGGGTGTCGCTCGCCATACAGCCGGGAATGTTCGGGCTGCTGGGGCCCAACGGGGCGGGGAAGAGCACCCTGATGCGCATTCTCGCCACGCTGCAGGAGGCGGACTCCGGACAGGCGCGGCTGGGCGAGATCGACGTGCTCCGCGACAAGGAATCGGTGCGCCGGACGCTCGGGTACCTGCCGCAGGAGTTCGGCGTCTACCCCGCCACGTCGGCGGCGGAGATGCTGGACCACTTCGCCTTGCTTAAAGGGATCACGGCCAAAGGGGAGCGGCGCGACACGGTGGCCGCCCTCCTTCGCCAGACCAACCTTTGGGATGCGCGGGCGCGGCGGCTGGACGGCTTCAGCGGCGGGATGCGGCAGCGCTTCGGGATCGCGGTGGCGCTGATCGGCGATCCGCAGCTGATCATCGTGGACGAGCCCACGGCGGGGCTGGACCCGGCCGAGCGCGCCCGCTTCCTCAACCTGCTCAGCGAGCTGGGGGAGCGCGCGGTCGTCATCCTCTCCACGCACATCGTGGAGGACGTGAGCGAGCTGTGCACCCGCATGGCCATCATCGACCGCGGCACCATACGCCTGGCGGCCGAGCCGATGCAGGCGGTGGAGGCGCTGCGCGGGCGCGTGTGGCGGCGCGGAGTGGAGCGCGCGCTGCTCCCCAGGGTGGAGGAGGCGCTCCCCGTCATCTCCACCACGCTGGTGGGCGGGCGCACGCTGGTGCACGTGTACGGCGACGCGCCGCCCGATTCGTCGTGGGAGGCGGTGGAGCCGGACCTCAAGGACGTGTACTTCACGGTGATGAAGGGGATCGAGGTGCACCCGGAGGCCGCCCCAACGGTGTCGCACGAGCCGCTGCCACCCCTCGTCCTGCCGCCGCCGATGGTGCGCGAGCCCGAGCCGCCCACCGCCGACGACCTGGGCCCGACCGACTGGTTCTCGCCGCGCCGCGCGGAGCCGCCGCCGCTTCCGTCACCGTTCGAGGCGCCGCCGCTTCCACCGCGCGTCGAGCCGTCGCCGTTTTCCCCGCTTGCTGAGGAAGCGCCGGCTGCGTCGCACGCCGAGGAAGAGTTGCCGCCGCTTCCCTCCCATGCCGCCGAAGTGCCACCGCCCTCCGAGGAGCGGCCGCGATTCCAGGGGAGCGACGGATGAGCGCGCTGCGGGGGCTCGTCGCCTTCGAGCTGCGCCACCACCTGCGGCGGATCTCCACCTGGGTGTACTTCGGCGTCCTCTTCCTGATCTCGTTGGTGGTCACGTTGTCGCGCGGGGGTGCGTGGCGCGACTTCGACATGGGGAGCGAGCTCCTCGTGGCCAACTCGCCGATCCGCATCTCCACGCTCATGCTGACGCTGGGGATACTTGCCGTACCCATCACCTCGGCGATCGCGGGGACGGCGGTGTACCGCGACTTCGAGACGCGCGCGTACCCGCTCTTCTTCACCACCGCGGTGCCGAAGTGGGCGTACCTGGGCGGGCGCTACCTGGGCGCGGTGCTCGCCAACCTCCTCATCCTCCTGTCGATCCCGCTGGGGATCATTGCCGCGAGCGCCTCGCCGTTCGTGGACGCGGACCGGGTGGGGCCTTTTCTCCCGCTCGCGTACCTGCATGCCATCGCGCTCATCACCCTTCCCAACGTGCTCTTCACCTCCGCCATCTTTTTGATGCTGGCCGCCACCACGCGGCGGATGATGCCGGTATACGTGGGCGGATTCGCGCTGCTGGTGGGGTGGGCGATCGCATTGATCTCCGCGGGCGCGGTGGACGAGGAGTGGCTGATCTACCTGGTCGACCCCTTTGGCGTGGCGCCGACGCTGCGCTCCACACGCTACTGGACGGTGGTGGAGCAGAACTGGTCGCTCGTCCCGGTCCCCACGCTCCTGCTGCTGAACCGCGCCCTCTGGCTGGCGGTGGGGGCGGGGGTGCTGGCTTGGGGCGCGCACCGCTTCCGCTTCGCGCACGCGGCGGACGAGCGCGATCTGAACCGCCCATCGGGGAGCCGCCGCACAGCGGACGAGGCGGCGCCGGTGGTGGTGCCGCGCGCGCACCGCACCTTTGACGCGCGGGCGCGTGCCTTACAGCTCGCCGCCACGCTGCGCCGTTCGCTGCGCGAGGTGGTGGGGAACGTGTACTTCCCCATCCTGGTGGGGCTCTGCCTCCTCTTCGTCCTCCTGGTGGGCGGCGACATCGGTGAGATCTACGGGACGCGCACCTTCCCGGTCACCTACAAGGTGCTGGAGACGCTTACCGGCAGCTTCTTCCTGTTCGTGATCATCATCATCACCTTCTACGCCGGCGAGCTGGTGTGGATGGAGCGCGACCGGCGCACGCACCAGCTCCACGATGCCACGCCGGTGCCCACCTGGGTGCCGCTGGTGGCGAAGCTGGCGGCGCTGACCCTCACGGTGGCGCTGCTGCTGGCGGCGTGCATGGTGTGCGGGATGCTGATACAGGCGGCGCGCGGCTACTTCCGCTTCGAGGTGGGGCAGTACCTGCGCGAGCTCTTCATCCACCAGCTCCTGGGGATGTACCTGCCGCTGATCGTGCTGGCGTTCGCCGTGCAGACGCTGGCGAACCACAAGTACGTGGGCCATTTCATCATGCTGGCCTACTACGTGGTCGGTCCGTCGATCTACGCGCTCGGGGTGAGCCACAACCTGCTCGTGTACGGATCCACGCCGTCGCTCCAGTACTCGGACATGAACGGCTGGAACGGCGCCGAGGGGTCGTGGACGTGGTATGCGCTCTTCTGGGGCGGCGTGGCGGTGCTGCTGGCGATCATCTCCAACCTCTTCTGGCGCCGCGGCGAGGAGCAGGGGGGCGGGTGGCGCACGCGGCTCGCCCGCGCCAGGGCCACCAGTCCGGTTCTCGTCGCCGCGGGGTTGGCGGGGCTGCTGGTGCTGGGGACGGGCGGCTTCATCGTCTACAACACGGCGATCCTCAACCCCTGGACGAGCGAGAACGATTCGGAGCAGGTGCAGCTTCGCTACGAGCGCGAGTACAAGCGCTTCGAGTGGGCGCCGCAGCCCAGGGTCACGGGGGTGAAGCTGCGGGTGGAGCTCTTTCCGCGCGCGCAGGAGCTGCGGGCGCGGGGCACGTACCGCATCCACAACCGCACGCGGTCGCGCATCGACTCGGTGCACGTGGACATCTCCAGCAGCATGAAGATCCACTCCTTCGCCTTCGACCGCCCCGCCACGAAGGTGGTGAGCGACTCGGCGGGCGGGTACTACGTGTACCGGCTGGGGCGCCCGCTGCTGCCGGGCGACTCGGCCGAGTTCCGGTTCGACGTCGCGCACCTCACCCCCGGCTTCACCGACGAGCCGCAGTACGGGCCGGTGGTGGAGAACGGCACGTTCGTGAACAACGAGGTCCTGCCACGCATCGGCTACAATCCGGAGGGGGAGATCACCGGCGAGGGGGACCGCGAGCACTATGGCCTGGCGACGCGCCCGCGCGTGTCGCCGATCACCGACCGGCGCGCCCGCAACGTCAACTTCATCTCGCGGGACGCGGACTGGGTGAGCTTCGAGGCCACCATCGTCACCGACGCGGACCAGACGGCGATCGCGCCCGGCTACCTGGTGCGGCCGAGCTGGATCGAGCGCGGGCGGCGCCACTTCCACTACCGGATGGACGCGCCGATCCTGAACTTCTACGCCTTCCTCTCGGGCCGCTACGCCGTGCGCCGCGACCGCTGGCGGAACGTGGCGATCGAGGTGTACCACCATCCGCCGCACAGCCGAAACGTGGAGAGGATGATCGGGGCGGTGAAGAAGTCGCTGGACTACTACACGGCGGAGTTCGGGCCGTACCAGCACCGGCAGGTGCGCATCCTGGAGTTTCCGCGCTACGCCGAGTTCGCGCAGTCGTTCGCCAACACCATCCCGTACTCCGAGGGGATCGGATTCATCGCGCAGGTGGGGAAGGAGGACATCGACTACCCCTTCTTCGTGACCGCGCACGAGGTGGCGCACCAGTGGTGGGGGCACCAGCTGGTGGGCGCGGACGTGCAGGGCGCCGCCATGCTGAGCGAGACGCTGGCCGAGTACAGCGCGCTGATGGTGATGGAACGCGAGTTCGGGCGCGCCCACATCGGCCGCTTTCTGCGCTACGAGCTGGACCAGTACCTCCGCGGCCGCGGCAGCGAGGGGCGCGCGGAGATGCCGCTGGCTCTCGTGGAGAACCAGCAGTACATCCACTACAACAAGGGCGCGCTGGCGATGTACGCGCTGCGCGACTACATCGGCGAGGCGCGGGTGAACGCCGCGCTCAAGGCCTTCCTCGACCAGTGGAAGTACAAGGGCCCGCCGTACCCCACGTCGCGCGACCTCCTGGTGCACCTGCGTGCCGCCACCCCGGACTCGCTCGGCTACCTGATCGACGACCTCTTCGAGCGCGTCACGCTGTACGACAACGCCACGGAGCGCGCCACTTCACGCCGCCTCAAGGACGGCCGCTACCAGGTGGACGTCCGCGTCCGCGCGCGAAAGGTGCGCGCCGATTCGCTTGGCAACGAGACGGAGGTGCCGCTGGATGACCGCATCGAGATCGGCGTCTACGGCGCCGACGGGGAGGTGCCGCTCTACCTCGCCAAGCACCGCATCCGCGCCGGCGTGCAGACGGTGCGCGTGATCGTGAAGGAGATACCGGAGCGCGCCGGCATCGACCCACTCCACAAGCTGATCGACCGCGAAAAGGATGACAACGTGCGGGAGGTGGAGGGGTAGGCGGGCCCCCTCCCCCGGGCCCCCTCCCCCGCCCGCGTGGGCGCAGGGCGGGTGAGGGGGAGAACTCCGCACGCGGCGCGGATATCCTTGTAGGGGCGCGATTTATCGCGCCCGCCCTTTCCCTGCCTCGACCTACTCCTTCCGCACCGATACCCGTAGGGGCAGACCTGCGTGTCTGCCCGCCCTCTGGGTGCGCACTGCCGCTGGGAATTCCAACGGTGGCCGCGGCTCTTCAGGCGGCGCGTGTGTGTTCTTGCGCCGCGATTACGTCGGCGAGGTCCTGTGCCGTGGCGCCGGTAGCGATGAGGGCGCGCACGAGGAGATCCAGCGACACTGACGGGTCGCCCGCTTCCATCTTCGCGACGCGCGACCGGCTCGATCCCATCCGCTTCGCCAGTTCGGTTTGCGTGAGGCCCTGCGCGTTTCGGCGGTCCTTCAGGGCGTTTCGGAGGGCGAGCTTCAGCTCCACGAACAGCGCCTCGTCGTCGGACAGGTTCAGGAACTCCTGCACCGTGCCTACGCGCCAGCCCGCTCTTTCCAGCCGCTCCCGCTTCTCCTGCTGCATGGAGTGCCTCCTCAGGTAGTCCCGTGGCTCCGGAGCGTGTTGGCAAGGCTTGTCTGCCCACCGCGGACAAGCTCTGGGAGTCGAGTCATCGCCAACCTGCCTGCCGACACGGCGTTCGTCAACCCGGTAGAAGTGCTTGGGGTTCAACCGGTTACGACCGTGGCGCGATACGAGCGAGAGCGCTCTTCTGCGGGTCCTTATCTCGTCAGGGAGCGGTGCTCATCATCCTTGTTGAACTCGACGCGCTACGGGGGCCGTCTCTGCTCCGATAGTGGCAGGGTGGTTGCGTCGGGCTGGTCACGAGCGGCGGAACGGATCGGGTTCCGCGCCCGTGGGAGGGCGGTGTCCGCGATTCCTCGAGACAGGGGGTTGGCTATGTGGAGGAGATCGATGGTACGCGTCGCGGCGCTGGTCGCGGTGACGGGTGCGCTGGCGTGCGGCGATGGGGGCGGGGTGGACGAGAAGGGGACGTCGGACACGGAGACCCTCCAGCACAACCCCGATCCGGCGACGGGCAGCCCGGCCGGGGGGGGCGCCGCGGCGGGGAGTCAGCCGCCGTCGACGGGTGAGGGCGGGGCGGTGAACGCCGAGGGCACGGCGGACACCGAGCTGTTCAACCACAACCCTGACACGGTGACGGGAAGCCCCGCCGGCGGCGGCGCCGCACCGGGAAGCCAGCCGCCCGCCCCGACGCCTCCCTGAGGCCCGGCGGTAGGAAAGAGACGAGCCCGACACCGGTTGCGGTGTTGGGCTCGCTCTGTCTTCGCCCTGCGCTACGCCTCACGCGGCGAGCAAAACATCCTCCGCCTCGCGCAGGACGTGGGGGCCGATGAACGGGCTCAGCGACTCCGTGGTGGCGAGCTCCACGTGGTGCTCAAGGAGCTCCTCCAGGAGAAAGGAGAGCGCCATGAAACTCCTGAACGTTTTTCGCTCCGGGATGAACTCCACGAGCAGATCGACGTCGCTGCCGGGGCCCGCTTCGCCGCGGATGACGCGCGAGGACGGGCGCATCGTGCTGGCGCGCAGGGTGGACTCGGACCGCTGGGTGCTGCCGGGCGGGCTGGTGGACTGGGGCGAGACGATGGAGGAGGGCGCCCGCCGCGAGCTGGAGGAGGAGACCGGGATGGAGGTGGCGCGGATGGGGCGGCTCGTCGGCGTCTACTCGGCGCCGGGGCGTGATCCGCAGGGGCATTCGGTCACGATCCTCGTGGCGGCGGAGGTGCGCGGGACGCCGAGCATCGGCGACCCGCTGGAGATCAGCGAGATCCACGCGTTCGCCCCCGCCGAGGTCCCGTTCCAGCAAATGGCCCTCGGCACCGGCGTCATGCTCCGCAACTACCTCGCGGGGCAGACGGTCATCGCCTGAGAGGAACAGAAGGGCTCACGCCGAGAAAAACAACCGAAAAAGCATCACACAGAGAGCACGGAGGGGAACAGCAAGACGCAGAGAACTTCTTTTGCTTTTCTCTCCGTTTCCTCTGTGTCTCTGTGTGAGGCCCGCTTTTCAGGGCGCCTGCCGCGCCGCAACGTCGGCGAGCGGCACGGGCTCGGCGCCGATGGGGAGCTCGCCGGGCTCGACGACGGTGGGGTCGGCGTCGAAGGGCTGGGGGATCAGGGGGGCGCCCTCGGAGCGGGCGACGACGAGCGAAGTGAGGAGGTCGCCGCAGACGTTGGGGACGGTGCGCGACATGTCCAGGATACGGTCCACGCCCAGGATCAGCGCGAGGCCGCCGCCGGGCACGCCCACCATCTCCAGCACCAGCACCAGGAGTGGGAGCGAGCCGCCCGGCACCCCGGCCGCGCCCACGGCGGTGATGATGCACATCACCACCACCACCAGCTGCTGCTCCAGGCCCAGGCTGACGCCGAACACCTGCGCCAGGAAGAGGATCGTGATCCCCTCGAAGAGCGCGGTGCCGTTCATGTTCATGGTGGCGCCCAGCGGCATCACGAACCCCGCGATCTCGCGCGGCACGCCGAACTCCTGCTGCGCCGTGCGGATGGTGGTGGGGAGCGTGGCGTTGGAGCTGGAGGTGGAGAACGCCGTCACCATCAGCGTGCGCGTGCGGCGCAGGAAGACGAGCGGCGGCACCCCCGCCAGCGTGCCGGAGAGGAGCGGGATGACGATGAAGAGGTGGAACGCGAGCCCGGAGAGCACCACCATCACGTACCACGCCAGCGACTGGAGCAGGTCGAAGCCGAAGCGCGCCGTCACCGCGAAGATCAGCGCCGCCACGCCGTACGGCGCCACCCGCATGGCGAAGCCGATGATGACCGTCACCGCGTAGCTGATCCCCTCCAGCACCTTGAGCACGGGGCGCGCGGCCTCGGCGGGGATGCGCGTGAGCGCCACGCCGAAGATGAGCGCAAAGAAGATCAGCGGGAGCATCTCCCCCTTGGCCGCGGCGTCCACCGGGTTGCGGGGGATGATGTTGACGAAGGTCTGGATGCCGAAGCCGTTGGTCTCCGCGGCGGCGGCCTTCTCGGCCGCCTGGCCGCCGAACTGCTGCATCAGCGCGGCGCGAACCCCCGGATCCAGCCCCTCGCCGGGCTGAAAGGTGTTCACCAGAAAGAGCCCGACGATGGCCGCGAAGGCGGTGGTCAGCAGGAAGAAGCCGATCGTCTTCGCGCCGATGCGCCCCACCTTGGTTAGGTCGCCGAGTTGCGCCACGCCCAGCGCGAGCGAGGTGAAGACGAGCGGGACGACCACCATGAAGAGCAGGCGCAGGAAGACCTGCCCCACGGGGTCGGCCACGTTGCCGACGATCCACGCGAGCGTCTCGCTCTCGCGCCAGAGCGCGTTGGCGGTGATCCCGGCCGTGGCGCCGATCGCGAGGCCGAGGAGGATCCTGGTGTGAAGCTGCATCCCGCGCGGCGCGGCGGAGTTTTGCATCGTGAGAAGCTGGGTAGAAGGGCCATTTCACACAGAGACACAGAGGGACAGGGAGAGAACGGCGGGAGGGCATCTCTGCTGCTTCGCTGTTCTCTCTGTGCCCTCTGTGTGACGCGCTGTTTCAGTCCCCGTTGCCGCGCATGAACCGGTCGATCTCCTCGGAGCGGCGCTCGGCGTCTTCCTCGCCCAACGCGATGAGGCGCTTCACGTAGTCGTCCTGGAACATGAGCATGCTGAGCACGTCCGGGGCGGCGGTCTCGCGCGTGCCTAGGCCGCGGGTGAGGAGGCGGATGGGGCGGGGGAGGCGCGGCTCGTACTCGGCGGCGATGCGGGCCAGGTCGCGCGAGGGGCGCACCACCAGCAGATCGACGACGCGCATCCCGTCGCGCCGCGTCTTTGGGACGCGCGAGAGGACGTCGTTCATCTTCTGCATGCGCAGCGCGTCCTGGTCGATCAGGTCCAGGAAGACGGCGTCGAAGAGCACGCCCATCACCTGCGCCGGCGGCGGATAGCCCTGCACCTGGGGCTTGGCCGCCTCGTCGAAGTTGCGGCCATAGCGCGTGGATACGGCGATGATCTTGTGCGCGCCCAGGTGCAGCGCCGGGGAGAGCGGCGCCGTCAGCCGCACGTTTCCGTCGCCATACCAGTGCTCGCCGATCTGTACGGCGGGGAAGAAGAGGGGGAGCGCGGCCGACGCCATCACGTGCTCCACCCGCAGCCGCGTCTGCACGCTGCGCCGCTGCGGCCGCTCCCACGTCTCGATCGCGCGCCCCTGCAGCCAGATCACCGACTGCCCCGTCGTGTAGCTGGTGGTGCCGATGGCCGCCGCCCGCAGCGTGCCGCGGTGCAGGTTGTAGTCGATCCCGGTCAGCTCGCCCTCCACGGGGCAGAGCGCTTCCTCCAGAAACGAGCGCAGCGGCTCCGTGTCCACCACGCCGCGCGCCCGCGACTCGCCGCGCGACGCCCGCGCGAACCGCATCCCCCAGCGCCCCATGTTGCCGAGGAGGGCGCCGGTGTCCACGTGAAAGATGCGCTCGGGCGTCAGCTCGCCCCAGAGCGCGGCCAGCTCGTCGGCGGCCTGCAGAAAGGTGCCGTGGTGCTGCGCCAGGAGCGCGACGTTGATGGCGCCCGCGGACACCCCAGTGAGGATGGGGATGTGCAGCTCCGGGTACGCTCGCGCCAGGTAGCGGAGGAAGCCCACCTGGTAGGCCCCGCGCGCACCGCCCCCCGTGAGGACGAGCGCGAGGTCGCCGTGGTCGGTGGTGCCGCGCTTCTTCGCGGCGGGCTTGCTCGCCGCCGGCTTCGTCACGGGCGGCGGTAGACGGTGCGCCCGCCCACCACCGTCATCGTGGGCTCCGCCTTGAGAATCTCCGCGTCGGGGATGGTCAGCAGGTCGGCGGACCAGACCACGAAGTCGGCCAGCATTCCGGGGCGCAGCGTGCCCTTGCGCGCCTCTTCCCACTCGCCATACGCGGATGCGGCGGTGTAGAGGCGGATCGCCTCGGCGCGGGTCAGGCGCTGCTCGGGGAGCCAGCCGCCCGGCGGCACCCCCGGCTCCTCGCGGCTCTGGCGCGTGACGGCGGAGTAGATCCCCTCCACCGGCGCCATCGGCTCCACGGCGAAGTCGGTTCCAAAGATGACCACCGCGCCGGAATCGAGGAGGGTGCGCCAGGCGTAGGCCCCCTCCACCGCCCGCTCGCGGCCGATGCGCGTCTCGGCCCAGCGCATGTCGCTGGTGGCGTGCGTGGGCTGCATCGACGCGATGACGCCGAGCTGGCGGAAGCGCGGGATGTCGCGCCGGTCCAGCACCTGCGCGTGCTCGATGCGATGCCGCCGCGCGCGCGGCGGGTTGCGGCGGGCCACGCGCTCGAAGGCGTCCAGCGCCTGCCGGTTGGCCGCGTCGCCGATGGCGTGCAGGATCACCTGGAGCCCCGCACGGTCCGCGGCGGTCACCAGCGAGTCGAGCTGCGCCTCGGTGTACTGCGGAAGGCCGCGGGTGGAGTGGTCGTCCGCGAACGGCTCCAGCATGGCCGCCGTGCGCGAGCCCAGCGTGCCGTCCGTGTATCCCTTCACCATCCCCAAGCGCACCCACTCGTCGCCGGTAGGGGCGGTTACGCCGCGCGCCTGCAGCTCGCGGATGGAGCGCTCGGTGAGCGGGAACCATCCGTAGACGCGCACGCTCAGCGAGTCGGCGGCGGCCAGGGCGCGGTACACCTCCACGTCGGCGGCCGAGACGTCGCTCTGCACGCTGGTGACGCCGGTGCGGGCGGCCAGATCCATCGCGGCGCGGATGCCGCGCCTCACCTGCGCCGGGGTGGGATCGGGTACGACGCGCGCGACGAGGCCCTCGGCGGACTCCTTGAGGATGCCGGTCGGCTCGCCCGCGGGGGTGCGCACGATCTCGCCGCCGGCCGGGGCGCGGGTGGCGCGCGTGACGCCCGCGATGCGCAGCGCCTCGCGATTTGCCCATGAGGTGTGCCCGTCCACGCGCGAGAGGAGCACGGGGTTGCGCGGGGCGGCGCGGTTCAGGATCTCGTTGGTGGGCCAGCCGCCCGGCCCCAGCTCGCTGGCGGGGAGGCGCGTGTGGTCCCAGCCGCGCCCCGTGATCCACTCGCCGGGCTGCGCACGTGCGGCGGCGGCGGCCACGCGGCGCTCGATCTCGGCCAGCGACCGCGTGCCGCCGAGGTCCACCGCCAGCAGCGACGCCCCGCCCGCGGCGAAGTGGATGTGCGCGTCGTTGAACCCGGGCGTCACCAGGCGGCCTTCGAGGTTGGTCTGCGCCGTGTTCGGTCCTACCAGCGAGTCGAGCCCCGCCTGCGGGCCGGCGTACACCACGCGTCCGCCGCGCACGGCCATGGCCTCGACAACCGTCCCCGCGCTGTCGCCCACGAAGATCTTGCCGTTGACCAGCACCATGTCCGCCGGCGTCGCGGCGACGGTGCGTGCCTGCGCGGGAGCCGCCTCGCTCGGCGGCATCGTGGTGACGGGCGGGAGCGTGCTGGCGCAGCCGGCGGCGAAGGCCAGCGGCGCCGCGAGCGCGACGGTGCGGACGATGGTTCGGGTCATCGTGGCGGTCTCTCGAAGGCTGGGATCAGGGGCGCGAAACAAGGTGCCCCAACCGCCTGCACGCCGCAAGGCGGTAAGAACAGCAGGGCCTCACACAGAGACACGGAGGGGTACAGAAAGAGGAGAAGAGGATACGGGAGGCGCGAACACGCGTTGACGCTTCCGACAGCGGCGGATAGCTTGGGCGCGCCATGCTGAACTTAAAGAAAGACGCGCACTTGCACGCATCCGACCTGTCCGGCGCCCGCATCGCCATCGTGATGATGAGCGCGATCGGTGACGCCGTGCACACCCTGCCGGTGGTCAACTCGCTGCGGGCGGCGGCGCCGGACTCCAAAGTGACCTGGGTGATCCAGCCGGCCCCGCACGCCCTGGTGGCGGGGCACCCGGCGGTGGACGAGTTCGTCCTCTTCGACCGCAAGCGCGGCTGGCGCGCGTACCGCGACGTGGCGCGCGCGACGGAGGGGCGCAGCTTCGACCTGGTGATCGCGCTGCAGGTGTACCTCAAGGCCGGGCTGGTGACGCGCGTCCTGCGCTCGCCGCGCAAGCTGGGGTTCGACCGGGCGCGCGCGCGCGACGCGAACTGGCTCTTCACCACCGAGCGCATCGCGCCGCGCGGGCAGCGGCACGTGCAGGACCAGTACTTCGAGTTCCTGGAGCACCTGGGCGTCCCCCCGCTGCTGGAATGGCGGCTGGGGCCCACCGCCGCGGAGCGCACCCGCTACGAAGGCACCCTTCCGCGCGATGGCCGGCCCACGGTGGCGTTCGTGGTGGGGACGAGCAAGCCGGCGAAGGAGTGGCCCGCCGAGCGCTACGCCGCCCTCGCGGACCGCCTCGCCTTCGCGGGGATGAGGACGGTGCTTGTGGGCGGCCGCTCCACGCGGGAGCTGGCGGCGGCGGAGGCGATCCGCGCCAAGGCGCAGTATCCGCCGCTGAACCTGCTGGAGTGGGACCTGCGCAAGCTGGTGTACCTGCTGGACCGCGTGGACGTGCTCGTTAGCCCGGACACGGGGCCGCTGCACATTGGCGTGGCGCTGGGCACGCCTACCGTGTCGCTGATGGGCTACACCAACCCGAAGCGCGTGGGCCCCTACCGCCGCTTCCACGACCTGATGATCGACGCGTACGGCGACCCCGGCGAGGACTACCCGGTGAGCGCCGAGTACCGCCCCGGCCGCATGGAGCGCATCACGGTGGACGAGGTTGCGGCGAAGGTCGCGCTGGCGCTGGAGCGCTACTCCAGGTCGGGCCTCTCGGAGAGGTAGCCGACCTCCAGCGCACCGCGGCGCACGATGCACAACGGCATGCCCAGCTTCGCAAAGGAGCGCACCAGCCGCGCCAGGTCGCGCTGGCGGCGGGCGCGCGGCACCACGCCCTCCACCACCAGAGCGCGGTCGAAGTCGATCACCCACAGCTCGCCCATCTTCCCCACCAGCAGGTTGCGCAGGTTGAGGTCCGGGTGCCCCACCCCGGCCACGTGCATCCGCCCGATCTGCTGACCCGCCTCGAAGAGCACCTCATTCATGTCCCTCCCGCCAAGCAGCGCGGTGGCGGCGTCCTGCACGCCCGGGATTAGGCGCGTGGCGATCATCGCGCGGTAGCCGGGGAACGCGTCGAGCCGTCCGGCCGCGATCACCTCGGGCGCGTGCACCCCGCCCGCCCGCGCCGCCTCCGTCGCCCGCAGCTCGTGCGCGGCGCGGTCCCCGCCGAAGTAGCGGTCGCGGTTCAGGTGCCGCACCATCCCGCCGCGCCGATAGCGCCTCACCACCGCCTTTCCGCCGTCCGGCAGCGCGACCACGGGGTGCGGCGCCCGCCCCCCTTCGATCCACTCCTGCGCGCGCCCCTCCCACGCATCCACCAGCACGCCCGCCATCTCCTCGTACCCATCGCGTACGAGAAGGCGCGCGCTTCCGGCTGAAACGGGAGCGAAGCTCATCATCCAGCCCACCCGAACAGCGATCTCACACGGAGACACAGAGACACAGAGGAAAGACAAGAAGAGCTTTTGCTTTTCCCTCTGTGTCTCTGTGTCTCTGTGTGAGCCATGCAGTTGCTGTTCGTCTTCATGGCGGGAAGGTGAGGATTGCGCGGCATGCTGTCAAACGGGCCGGTCGCGTTGACCCGCACCCCTCGGGGGCCTAGCTTGCCACACTATGCCAGCACCGGTCAAACGCCTCCTCTGGGTAGACGACGAGATCGATCTCCTGCGCCCGCACCTGCTCTTCCTGCAGGGGCGCGGCTACCACGTGGACGCCGTCTCCAACGGCGACGACGCGCTGGAGCTCCTCCGCCTGCACCCGTACGACCTGATCCTGCTGGACGAGCAGATGCCCGGCCGCTCGGGGATGGAGGTGCTGGACGAGCTGCGCAAGCTGGACCCCCGCGTTCCCGTGGTGATGATCACCAAGAGCGAGGAGGACCGCACCATGACCGAGGCGATCGGCCGGCGCGTGGCCGATTACCTCGTGAAGCCCACCTCGCCGCGCCAGGTCCTCTCCGTCGTCACCCGCCTCCTGGAAGGCGAGGCGATCCAGCAGCAGGTGGTGGCGCGCGACTTCGCCGGCAGGTTCCGCGAGCTCAACGCCCGCCGCGCCGAGCCGCGCGACTGGCGCGAGTGGGCCGCCGACTACTCGGAGCTGGTGGACTGGGAGCTGCGCCTGCGCGAAGCGGGCGAGACGGGGCTGCTCGCCGCGCTGGAGACGCTGCTGGACGACTTCCGCCGCGAGTTCTGCCGGTACATCACCGAGGTGTACCCGAAGTGGACGGAAGGGGGCGCCGGCGCGCCGCCGCTCTCGGTGGACATCGTCCCGCAGTTCCTGGCGCCGCTGGTGGGCAAGGACCGCGCGGTGCTCTTCGTGGTGATCGACTGCCTGCGGCTGGACCAGTGGCGCGCCCTCCTTCCCATCCTGGAGCCGCTGGCGCAGGTGGAGGAGGCGCTCTACTACTCCATTCTCCCCACCGCCACTCCCTTCTCGCGCAACGCCATCTTCAGCGGGATGTTCCCCGATGGCGTCTCCGAGCGGGTGCCGGGGTGGTGGGGATGGGAGGGCGAGGGGAGCCTCAACTCGTTCGAGGCGGAGCTCTTTCGCGAGCAGCTCAAGCGGCTCACGGGGCTCAGCATGCCCGTGCACTACGACAAGGTGTTCGACGCGGGCGACGGCGAGGCGATGCTGCGCCGCCTTCCCGCGCACCTGGCGCAGCCGGGCGTGACGGCGGTCGTCTTCAACTTCGTGGACCTGCTGACGCACGGCCGCACCGAGAGCACGGTGCTGCTGGAGGTGGCGCGCGACAAGGAAGCGCTGCGCGCCCTCACGCGGCAGTGGTTCGAGCGCTCCGAGGCGCTGACGGCGATCCGCGAGGCGCTGCGCATGGGCGTGCCGGTGCTGGTGACCACCGACCACGGCTCCATCCACTGCCACCGCCCGGCCACCGTCTTCGCCAAGCGCGACACCACGCAGAACCTGCGCTACAAGTTCGGCGCGGACCTGCGCGCGGAAGACCGCACGCTGGCGATGACGATCAAGGACGAGAAGGCGCTGCGCTTTCCGCCGGGGAAGGCGGCGACCAACTACCTGATCGCGCTGGAAGACGTCTTCTTCGTCTATCCCACCAAGCTGCGGCAGTACCAGGCGCGCTACCGGGGCTCCTTCCTGCACGGCGGGGTATCACCGGAAGAGATGATCCTTCCAGTGGCACTGCTGACCCCGCGATGAAGATCTACCTGCAGATTCTACGGTATCTACGCCCGCACGCGGGGCTCCTGGCGATCTCCGTGGCGGCGATGGTGTTGAGCGCGGCTCTCGATGCGTTCAGCCTCACCCTGCTCGCTCCATTCCTCCGGGTGCTCTTCACCGGCGGCAATATCGCGGCCGACGCCACGGCGCTCTTTGGGCCGCGCGTGGGGAGCGTTGTACAGGGCGGCGTAGACTTCGTATTCGGCACGGGCGACACACAACGCACCGCAAGCGAGGCGCTGTACCTGGTGGTGGGGGTGATCTTCTTTGCCCTCCTCTTCAAGAACATCGCGCTGTACGTGCAGTCGTACACCACCGCCCTGGTGGAGGGGCGCGTCACGCGCGACGTGCGCAACGCCATCTACCACCACCTGCTGCGGCTGGGTCTCCCCTATTTCCAGCGGATGCGCGCGGGGCAGATCATCTCCCGCGTCACCGGCGACGTGGACCAGATGCGGGGGCTGGTGACCGGGAACCTGATCAGGTCCGTTTCGGCGCTGATCCAGGTGGGGTTCCTCTCCTTCGTGCTGGTGACGATGTCGTGGCGGCTGACGCTGGTGGCGCTCCTCGCCATCCCGCCGATGGTGCTCCTGTGGACGCGCTTCCGCAAGCGGCTGCGGCGCGGGGTGCTGCGCGTGCTGGACGCCGTGGGCGAGGTCGCGTCGCTCCTCCAGGAGACGGTGTCCGGCATCCGGCTGGTGAAGGCCAGCGGCGCCGAAGGGTGGGAGGAGGCCCGCTTCCGGCGCCTCACGCAGCGGCATTACAAGGCGCTCGCGCGCAACGACCGCTGGCGCAAGTTCTTTTCGCCGGCCACCGAGGTGGTCACCTCCGTCTCCATCCTGGTGCTGGTGCTGTACGGCGGCCACCTGGTGCTGGTGGAGCGGTCGATGGAGCCGGAGGCGTTCATCACGGCGCTGCTGGTGGCCGCGCGGCTGATGGTGCCGCTCAAGGTGGTGGCGCAGTACCCGTCGGTTGTGCAGCCGGGGCTCGCCGCGGGGGAGCGGGTGTTCGAGATCCTGGGCATTCCGGTGGAGGTGGAGGACCGCCCGGGCGCGCTGCCCGTGCCCGCCTTCAGCGGCGCCATCCGCTTGGAGGGGGTGGATTTCGCGTACGGGCCCGGCGCGTCGCCGGTGCTGGAGGGGATCGACCTGGAAATCCCCGCGGGGCAGGTCATCGCCGTGGTGGGGCCCAGCGGGGCCGGCAAGAGCACGCTGGCCGACCTGCTTCCCCGCTTCCGCGACCCCGTGGCCGGGCGGCTCACGCTGGACGGGATCGACCTGCGCGACCTGCGCCTGGCGGAGCTGCGCGGGCTGATGGGGATCGTAACGCAGGAGACGATCCTGTTTCACGACACCGTGCGCGCCAACATCGCGTACGGCGCGCCGGCCGTGCCGCACGAGCGGGTGGTGGAGGCCGCGCGCGCCGCCCACGCGCACGACTTCATCTCGGCGCTCCCCGAGGGGTACGACACGGTGCTGGGCGAGAAGGGGACGCGCCTTTCCGGGGGCCAGCGGCAGCGCATCGCGATCGCGCGTGCGCTCCTCCGCAATCCGCCGATCCTCATCCTGGACGAGGCGACCTCCGCGCTGGACACCGAAAGCGAGCGGCTGGTGCAGCAGGCGGTGGAGGAGGTGATGCGCGACCGCACCGTGCTGGTGATCGCGCATCGCCTCTCCACCGTGCGCCGCGCGGACCGGATCGTGGTGCTGGAGACCGGCAAGATCGTGCAGCACGGCACGCACGCGGAGCTCCTGGCGCGCGGCGGCACGTACCGGCGGCTGTACGACATGCAGTTCGGGAGCGGCGAGCAGGCGGCCGACTGATCGTGCCCCGTGCCGGGCGCCGGGTGCTCAGCAGCCTCGCATGCGCGACCAGGCACTTCTTTTCCGTTCAGACTCAACGAGCTTCCAGATCCATATGCAAGTACCGCTGCTGGACCTGACGCTGCAGTACCGCCAGGTCGCGGACGACGTGATGGCCGCGATCAAGGGCGTGGTGGAGGACCAGCGCTTCGTGCTGGGCCCGGTGGTGGAGCGCTTCGAGCGGGAGGTGGCCGAGATGCTGGGTGTTCGCCACGCGGTGGGGTGCGCCAGCGGGACGGATGCCATCCTCCTGGCGGTGCGCGCGCTGGGCGTGGAACGCGGCGAGGAGGTGGTCACCACTCCGTTCACCTTCTTCGCCACCGCCGGCGCCATCCACAACGCCGGCGGGCGCCCCGTGTTCGCGGACATCGACCCGCACACCTTCAACCTGGATCCCGCCGCGGCCGAGGCAGCGGTTACCGGGCGCACGCGCGCCGTGATGCCGGTGCACCTCTTCGGCCAGATGGCGGACATGGCTGCCTTCCGCGAGCTGGGAGACCGGCGGGAGCTGGCGGTGGTGGAAGACGCGGCGCAGGCGATCGGCGCGCGGCAGCAGGTGGGCGGCCGGTGGGTGACCACGGGGACGCTGGGCGACTCGTGCGCCTTCTCCTTCTTCCCCACCAAGAACCTGGGCGCGTTCGGCGACGCGGGGATGATCGTGGCCAACGACGCCGCACTGGCTGAGCGCCTTGCCAAGCTGCGCGTGCACGGCGGCCGGCAGATGTACCACCACGAGGAAGTGGGCTTCAACTCGCGTCTGGACGCGCTTCAGGCCGCGGTGCTCTCCGCGAAGCTTCCCTTCCTGCAGCGGTGGAGCGCCAAGCGGCGCGAGCACGCGGCTTTCTACGACGAGGCGCTCGCGGGGATCGGCGAGCTGGCGACCCCGCTGGTGGCGCCCGGAAACGAGTCCATCTTCAACCAGTACACGGTGCGGGTGAGGGGCGGCCGGCGCGAAGAGCTCCGAGCGTTCCTGGCGCAGCGAGGGGTCGGCAGCTCCGTCTACTATCCCGTGCCGCTGCACCTGCAGGAGTGCTTTGCGTTCCTGGGGCACCGCGAGGGCGAATTCCCCGAGTCGGAGCGCGCCTGCCGCGAGGTCCTCTCCCTTCCCGTGTTCCCGGAACTCGCGGCCGCGCAGCGCGAACACGTCGCGCGGACGGTGCGCGCGTTCTTCGGGGCGTGAGCGTGCGCCGCGTCCTCCTGATCCAGCTGCGCGCGCTGGGCGACGTGCTCCTGTGCACGCCCGCCGTGCGGCAGCTGCGGCGGGCGCACCCGGACGCCCGGATCGACTTCCTCTCGGAGGGGGCGGGGAGCGAAGCGCTGGCGGGCAACCCGTGGCTGGACGAAGTGGTCGTCTACCGCCGCGGCACGGCGGCGGGGGTGCGCCGCACCATCGAGCTCGCGCGCCGCGGGTACGATGCCGTGGTGGTCCTCCACTTCCATCATGCCCCGCGCGCGTCGGTGGTGGGCGCGCTTCTCCCCGCCCCCCTGCGGATAGGCTTCGACGACCGCCGGCCCTGGGAGTGGCGCTACACGCACGTCGTGCCCGCCGCGCCGCTCGTGAGCCGCTACAACGCGGTCGCCAAGCTGGAGCTGCTGCGCCCGCTGGGCGTCGTTCCCGACCTCACCGACGCGGCGCTGGACTTTCGCCCCGCCCCGGACGACGAAGCCTGGGCCGGCGAGGAGTGGAAGCGGCTCGGGCTGGAGGGGCCGCAGCCCGTGGTGGCGCTCTCCGGGGTGAGCCGGCTGGTTCACAAGAGCTGGGGCGCCGACCGCTGGGCCGTCGTCGCCGACGAGCTGTCGGCGGCGGGATTCCGCGTGCTGCTCACCCACGGACCTGGCGAGCGCGGCCAGGCCGAGGCGTTGGCGGGGGCGGTACGGCTGCCGGTGCTGTGGGGCCACCGGGAGGCCACGCTCGCCCAGTTCGCGGCGCTTCAGGGACGGTGCCGCGCCTGGGTTGGGAACGATGGCGGGCCCCGCCACCTGGCTGTGGCGATGGGGGTGCCGACGCTCGCCGTGGCGAGGCCCGGCAAGGGCGCCACCTTCACCGACGACACTCCGGGCTCGCCCCACCGCTTCGTGGAGCCTCCGCCCGGGGCACCCTTCACCCGCCGCCGCCCCCTCGCGGAGCTTCAGGTGGAGACGGTGGCGCCGGCGGTGCTCGCCTTCGTACGCCGCCATGCGGATGCGGCGC
Source organism: Longimicrobium sp. (assembly GCA_036389135.1). Classification (NCBI taxonomy): domain Bacteria; kingdom Pseudomonadati; phylum Gemmatimonadota; class Longimicrobiia; order Longimicrobiales; family Longimicrobiaceae; genus Longimicrobium; species Longimicrobium sp. Next base: position 9,030 of record DASVQP010000012.1, on the reverse strand, counting down.
GATGAAGGTGGTGATCCAGAACAACGGCCACGTCTGGGGCGGCAACGAGAAGTGGCTCGCCACGCTGGCCGCCGGGCTCCTGGCCAACGGGCACTCGGTGGTCGTGTCCTGCCGCCGCGAGGGCGCGGTGTGGCAGGAGCTGGCGCGGCGCGGCATTCCCACCAGCCCCATCCGCCCCGGAACGCGCGTTGACGTGGTGCGGGGAATGCGTTTCGCGCGGTGGCTGCGCCGCGAGCGTCCCGATGCTCTCCTTCTCACCTCGTGGGCCGGGATCCCCTGGGGTGCGCGGGCGGCGCGGATGGTGGGCGTGCCCCGCGTGGTGGTGCGCCTCGGCATCGTGCGTACGCTTCCGGCCCGGGGGCGCCACCCCCGGCCCTTCCGTGGCGGCGGCGTGGACGCGCTGATCGTGAACTCGGAGGAGATCCGGGCCGAGTGGGTACGTTCCGCGCCCTGGTTTCCGCCCGGCGAGGTGCACGTGATCCTGAACGGTATCGTGCCGCCCCCGCCGTTGCCCGCGGGCGAGCGGGCCGCACTGCGCGCCGGGCTCGGGGTGGCGCCCGGGACCCCCCTGATCGCGGGGGTCGGACACGTGTACCCGCGCAAAGGGTTCGACCTGCTGATCGACGCCCTCGCGGAGGTGCCCAGGGCGGAGGTGGTGATCGCGGGTACGGGTCCGGCGGAGGAGTCGCTGCGCGCGAGGGCGGCGGCGCTGGGCGTGGCGGGGCGGGTGCGCTGGGCCGGCTTTCGCGACGACGTCCCGCGCCTCCTGGGCGCGTGCGACCTGTTCGTCCTTTCCAGCCGCAACGAGGGGATGGCCAACGTGATGCTGGAGGCGATGGCGGCGGGCACCCCGGTGGTCGCCACCGGCGTGAGCGGAGTGCGGCGCGCCCTGGACGCGCGCGAGGGCCGTCCGCCCGCCGGATGGATCGTTCCCCCGGACGACGCTCCCGCCCTGGCGGACGCGATCCGCACCGCGCTCGCGCACCCGGTGCTCGCGCGGAGCTGCGCGGAGGAAGCGTCGTGGCGGATCGCGCACTGGTTCGGCCCCGGCAGGATGGTCGCCGAAGCGGAGGCGGTGCTGGCCCCCTCACGCGCCGGTGTGACCTGATGCCGCGGCCGCCGGACCCGCGGCCGCGCAGCGCCGCGGAGAGAGCTTGAAGTGTTCGTAGTCGCGCACATCGGGGCCCACGTCCTGGGAGGCGCCGAGCGCGCCACCGTTTCGCTCCTGGCCGGGCTGGCGGGGCGCGGCCACCGCGTTCTGCTCTTCTGCGCGACGGAGCGGGTGGAGGCGCACGCCCGGGACCGGGGGGTCGCCACCGAGCGCGCCGTGCTGGGAGGCGACACCATGATCCCCCACGCGTTCCGCTTCGCCGCGCAGCTGCGGCGGCACCGCCCCGACGTGCTGGTGGTGGGCACCTTCAAGAAGATGCTCCTGGCGGCGCTGGCCGCGCGCATGGCGCGGGTTCCGCGGGTGGTCGCCCGCATCGGGCTGGAGACGGACACGCCGCGCAGCCGCAAGTACCGCTTCGTCGTCGGGCGCTGGATCGACGCGGTGGTGCTCAAGAGCGAAGACATGCGGCAGCGGTACCTCGAGGCCGGCATCGATCCGCGGCGCCTGGCGCTGATCCCGGGCGGCGTCGCGCTGCCGCCGCGGCGGCTGCCGTCGGGGGGGGTACGCCGGGCGCTGGGCATCGCGCCCGATGCGCTCGTGGTGGGTGCCGCCGCGCGGCTCGCGCGGCAGAAGCGCCTGGACCGCCTGCTGCACGCCTTCGCCGCGCTCCCCGCTGACGTACACTGCATCGTGGCGGGCGAGGGCGGGAAGCGCGCCGAACTCCAGTCGCTCGCCGCGGAGCTCGGGGTCGCGGAGCGCGTGCACTTCCTCGGCCTGCGCGAGGACGTGGCCGACGTGCTGGATGCCCTCGACGTGTACGTCATCACCTCCGACCGCGAAGGGATGAGCAACTCCATGATGGAGGCACTGGCGGCGGGGGTCCCCGTGGTGAGCACCGACGTGAGCGGCGCCCGCGACGCGCTGGCCCCTCTGCCCGACGGGCGCAGGCCGGGAGAGGTGGTGGGCTTCGACCCGGCGGAGGTCGCCGCGGCGCTCCACCGGGTGCTCGCCTCGCCCGCACTGCGGGCGGAGATGCGCGAAGCGGCGCTGGAGCGTGCGCGCGGATCTCTCGACTTCGAGAGGATGCTGGACCGTTGGGAGGCGATCCTCGCCGGCGGGGCGCCGTGAGCGACTTCCTCTTCGCCGTGCGGCGCCGCGCGCCGGGCGAGCTCCGCGCCATCCTGATCCGCCACTTCGGTCCCGTGGCCGCGCAGGTCGCCGAGCACCATGGCGATTGGGGCTCCCTCGCCGTGGTCCGGGCGGCGCACGATGGCGAGGTGCTGGTGGAAGACGAGTCCTCGCTCAGCGTCCTGGCCGGCGTCCCCATCGCCCGCATCGCGCCGCACGCGCCCGGCCTGGCCGCCAGCGGCCCCCGCCGCCGCGCGGTGCACGAGCTGCTGTCGCGTGGCCCCGCGACACCCTGGAGCGAGCGGCTGGACAGCGGTTTCGCGGCGCTGCGCGTGGACCGCGGCGGCGGCGGGATGGTGGTGACGGACATTGCGTCGTTCGTGCCGGTCTTCGCGGGCGCCGGCGTGATCGGGACGCATCCGGACGCGGTGGCTCGCGCCGCCGGCCGGCACCACGAAGTGGACGAGGTTTCGGCCGCGGACCTCGTCCTCCACCTGAGCTGCACCTTTCCGTACACCCTCTTCCGCGGCATCGAGCAGCTTCCGCCGGCCACCGCCCGCTCGTTCGACGCGGGCGGCGCCTGGAAAGACGATGCGTCCACCTACTGGCGTCCCACGGAGGAGAACCCGTACGCCTCCCGCGCCGATGCGGCCACCGCGCTCCAGGAGGGGCTGGTGGAGAACGTCCGCCAGGCGTGCGGCGAGCTTCCGGCCGCCGGAATCCTCCTTAGCGGGGGCGAGGATGCCCGGGCGGTGCTGGGCGCCATCCCGCCCGGGCCTGAGGTGCGGGCCTTCGTGTTCGCGGATTGGGAGAACCGCGAGGTGCGCGTCGCACGGGCCGCCGCGCGCGCGTACGGAGCGGAGCTCACCTTCGGCCGGCGCCGGCCGGACCACTACCTGCACGGGTTGGAGACGGTCGCTTCCCTGCTGGGGAGCGGTCAGCTGTTCATGGACGTGCATGGCTACGGCTTCCACGAATCGCTCGGCCTTCGCGAGCTCCCGGTGGTGCTGGGCGGCCTGTCATCGGATTCGTTTCTCAAGGGCCAGCACGCCCCCGCCGCCGCGCCGCCCGGCGCCCCATTCCCGGTGCCCGATGCGCCCGAGCTGCGCCCGGATCTGCTGCGCGCCGTGGCGGAGCGGCGCACCGGCTTCCGCCGCTGGCTGGAGGAGATTCGCCCGACGACCGCGCAGGAGTGGGAGCGGCTGTACCCCTTCACCCAGCGCAAGCACTCGGGGAACTTCCACGGCAACCGGCGCCTTTTCGCCAGCCACGAGCCGTTCCATTCCGCCGCGCTGGTAGCGCTCGCCGCCGCGGTTCCGCTGCGCTGGAAGGAGGGGCGAACGCTCTTCCACGAGGCGATGAAGCCCCTCTTCGCCCCGTCGTGGCACGTGCCGCACTCGCGCTGGCGCTATCCATACTTTGGGCGCGCCGCGAACCTTCCGCTTTCGGTGGGGCTGCGCGTGGCGCGCGGCGTGCGCGCGGTGGCCACCGGCGAGCTGCGCGCCCGGCAGGGTCCGTGGCCCAAGTGGGCGTCCGTGGTAGCGTCCCCCGCCATGGCGGAGAAACGGCGCGCCTACCCCGTGCTCGGCTCGCCGCTCGCCGCGCTCTTCACGGCGCGGCGCGAAGCGGAGGTGGAGCGGGCCGTGGCGGGGTGGCATCCGCTCCGCCAGCTGATCCTCCTTCAGCTCGCGTATCTGGCGCGCGGGCCGCATGAGTAGCGCGGAGCTGCGCTACCCGGCGCGAGAGATGTGCGTGGTGATGCTCACCGGACTGGGCGACGTGGTGAACACTCTTCCCGCCGTGAACGCGATCCGGGACTTCGCCCCCTCCCTGCGCGTTACCTGGGTGGCGGAGCCGATGCCGGCGGAGGTGCTGCGCCCGCATCCCTCGGTGGATGAGGTGGTGGTGTTCCGCAAGCGCGACGGGTGGCGTGGGGTGGCGAGGCTGGGGCGCGAGCTGGGGCGCCGCCGGTTCGACCTGACGCTCAATTTCAACCGCTACTTCAAGAGCGTGTGGCCCACCATCCTTTCCCGCGCGCCGCACCGGCTGGGGCTCGACCGCACACGTGCCTCGGACGGGATCTGGCTGGCGGCCAACCACCACGTGGGCCCGCGCCCCTGGGCGCACCCGGCGGAAATGGCGCTGGAGTTCCTGGACCACCTGGGGGTTCCCCGCCCGCCCCGCCCCGAGTACCGCCTGCAGATCACCGCAGGCGAGCGCAGGGAGCAGCGCGACTATTTCGCGCGCTTCGGCGGGCGCCCCGTGGCCGCCATCATCCCGGCGACCTCCATGCGCAAGCGCGACTGGTTCGCCGACCGCTACGCCCAGGTGGCGAGCTCGCTGGAGCGCGATTTCGGCTTCCGCACCGTCCTGGTGGGCGGGCCCGGCGAGCGCGAGCAGTCGATCGCGCGTGAGATCACGTCGGGCGCCGCCGTGGCGCCCGAGTGGGCGCTGGGCGACGGCGTGCGGCGCGTGATGTGGATGCTGGACGCGTGCGACCTCGTCATCTCGCCGGACACCGGGCCGCTGCACATCGCGCGGGCGCTGGAGGTGCCGGTGGTGGGGCTGTACGGGCAGACGCATCCGTGGCGCGGCGGACCCTTTCGCGCCTACGAGGATCTCTGGGTCAACGAGTACTGGGACCCGGGGGAGACGCCGGACTACAGCGACCGCACGCCGCGCCGCGATCGGATGGAGCGCATCACCACGGAATCGGTGCTCGAGCGCGTGCGGCACGCGGTGGAGCACTACGGCGCGGGCCGCGTCCCCCGCGCCACCACGCGCCCGGCGTAGACGGGCACCTCTCGCTGGTGCTACACTGTGCGGCGCGCAGCGCCCGCGCGACCGGCTCGTGAGGGCGGCGTTCGTGCATTCCCGCCGCGTTCCGTGGAACGCGCGAGCATCCCCACACTCCCCTGCGCCGTACCCGTGTCCACACCGCCCGCATCCGCGGCCCCACACACCGCGCCCCGGTACAGCGTGCCGCACCGGGTGGAGTATGCCCTCGCCCGCACGCTGGAGCGCGCCGTCGCGACGCTCCCCGAGGGAGCCGCGGACGCGGTGGGGCGCCGCGTGGGCCGCACCATCCACCGGCTGGGCATCCGGCGCGGAGTGGTGGATGCCAACCTGCGCATCGCCTTCCCCGGGGCGGACGACGCGTGGATCGCGGCCACCGCCCGCGCCGCCTACGAGCACCTGGGGCGCGAGGCCGCCGCAATCCTCCGGCTCTCCAGGCTGGACCCGCAGGCCGTCATCGACCGCACCGACGTGGCCGAGGACTGGCCCAAGCTGCAGGCCGCGCTCGACGAAGGGCGCGGCGTGATCCTGGTGACCGGCCACTACGGCAACTGGGAGATCGCGGCGGCGGCGGTGGCGGCGCGCGGAGTCCCCATCGCCGCCATCGTGCGGCGCCAGGGGAACCGGCTCGTCGACGCGCGGCTGAACGCGCTCCGCAAGCACCTGGGCGTGGAGACGATCTACCAGGGCGAGGCGCCGTCGCGCGTGCCCCGCGTGCTGCGCAAGGGTGGCATCGTGGGGATCGTGGGCGACCAGGACGCGCGCCGCTCCGGCGTCTTCGTCCCCTTCTTCGGCCGCCCCGCGAGCACGCACAGAGGACCGGCGCTCTTTGCGCTCAAGCTGCGCGCGCCCGTCTTCGCCTGCGTGGCGCGCCGGCTTCCGGGCGGCGCGGTGCGCTACGTCGTCGCGGGCCAGCAGATCGTGACGGAGCGTACGGGAGAGCTGGAGGCGGACGTCCAGACTCTGACGGCGGCGCTCGCGGCACGGCTGGAGGCGGAGGTGAGGGAGGCGCCGGAGCAGTACTTCTGGTTCCACCGGCGCTGGAAGAGCAAGCCGCCGCCGGAACCCGCCCCGGCCGATCAGGGTACCCACACGACACAAAGCGCCGAGCGCGCGGCACCGGACGAGGACGAGGCGTGATCTACATCTGCATTCCGGCGCTGGACGAAGCGCCCACCGTGGGCGTGCTCCTGTGGAAGATCCGCCAGGTGATGGCGGAGTTCGGGCGCGACTTCCACCTGATCGTGGTGGACGACGGATCGACCGACCACACGCAGGAAGTGCTGGAGCCGTACGCCCGCGTGCTGCCGCTCACCGTGCTGCGCAACGAGCGCACGCTGGGCTACCCGGCGGCGGTCGAGCGCCTCCTTCGCGAGGCCGTGGCCCGCTCCACGCACCCCAAGCGCGACGTGGCGGTGGTGCTGCAGGGCGACTTCACCGAGTCGCCGGACGACGTCCCCGCGCTGGTCCGCAAGGTGGAGGGCGGCGCGGACGTGGTGGGGACGGTGGTGGCCGGAACGGACCGCGAGCTGCCGCGCGCCGAGCGCTGGGCCCGCCGCGGGCTCCCCTGGCTCCTCTCGGGGCGCGCGCTGCCGCGCGAGATCCGCGACCCGCTCTCCGGCTTCCGCGCGTACCGCGTGGCGGTGCTCAAGCGGGCGCTGGCCGCAAGCGAGGGGAAGCCCCTCCTTTCGAGCCCCGGGCTCGCCGCCAACGTGGAGCTCCTGGCGGCCGTCGCGCCGCACGTGCGCCGGGCGGACGCGGCGGAGGTATCGCTCCGCTATGCGCGGCGCGAGCGGGACACCCGCTTCCGCGCCTGGGGTACGGTAGTGGAGGTGTGGAACCTGGCGCGCCGCACCCCCCGGCGCGGACCTGCGCCAGTGGAGGCCGAAACCGCCAGGGCGGCGCCCGCGGAGGGTGCGCGCCCGGCGCGACGGGGCCCGCGCGGAACCAACGAAGCCGGGACCACGAAGCCGGAATAAAAGCGACGATAGAGGGATGCACTTCTTTTCGATAAACAGGATGGGCAGGGCGGCGATGGCCGTGCTCGGCGTGGCGATCCTCGCCGCGGCGGGGCCCGCGTCCGCCCCGCAGCGGCCGTACGGACCCGGCGAGCGGGCGGAGTACCAGGTGAGGCTGGCCGGCGTCCGCGTGGGCCGCGGCTCGCTGGAGATGCTGGGCGTGCAGAACGTCAACGGCCGCCCCGCCTACCACGCGCGGATGACGGTGCAGGGCGGCGCCCTCGGCGCCCGCGTGAACGACCTGTACGAGACGTGGATCGACACGGAGGGTGGGTTCTCGCGCCGCTTCCACCAGAAGCTGCAGGAGGTCCGCTACCGCCGCGACCGCACCTACGACTTCAACCCGGAGCGCCGCACCTGGCGCCGCGACAACGGCGACACGGGCACGCTCCCCACGAACCGGCCGCTGGACGACCTGTCGTTCCTGTACCACGTCCGCACGGTGCCGCTGGAAGTGGGGAAGACGTACACGCTGCGCGACTACTTCAAGGAGGACGGCAACCCCGTCATCCTGCGCGTGGTGCGCCGCGAGACGGTGGAGGTCCCCGCCGGCCGCTTCCGCACCATCGTGGTTCGCCCCAGCATCCGCACCAGCGGCCTCTTCAGCGAGGGCGGGCAGGCGGAGGTGCACTTCACCGACGATGCGCGCCGCGTGGTGGTCCTCATCCGCAGCCGCGTGCCGGTGGTGGGCTCGCTCACGATGCACCTGGAACGCTACCAGCCCGCGCGCTGACCCGCACCCGGCTCTCCACGTGACCCACGACCAGACCCCATCCAGGTCCGCCTCCGGCCCCGCGCCCGAGGCGGACCTTTCGCTGGTGCGCACCGTCCCCGTGGCCAGGCGCCCCAACAAGGTGCTCGCCGAGCAGTTCGCCGCCCCCGTGCCCGCCGACCCGGCGCAGCGCACCTTCTCCGCCTTCCTCACCTCGCTCCCCCACATCCTGCAGGCCGAGTCGTTCCTCGCCGTCGCCGACGCCATCGCGGACGCCGTCCGTCGCGAGCGCGCGGTGGTGTGGATGCTGGGCGGCCACGTGGTGAAGACGGGTCTCGCGCCGCTGCTCATCGACCTGATGCGGCGCGGCGCCGTGTCGCACCTGGCCTCAAACGGCTCGGCGGGGATCCACGACTACGAGATGGCGCGCTGGGGCGGCACCAGCGAAGACGTGGAGGCGGGGCTGGCCGACGGCTCGTTCGGGATGGCGGAGGAGACGGGGCGCGACATGAACGCCGCGTTGACGCGCGGAATGGGCGCGGGGTGGGGGATGGGCGAGGCGCTGGCCCGCGACCTGGACGAGCGCAACGACCTGGCGTACCCGGAGCTCTCGCTCCTCCTCCAGTCGCACCACCTGGGCATCCCCTACACGCTTCACCCGGCGCTCGGCGCGGAGATCATCCACCAGCACCCCGCCGCGGACGGCGCCGCCATCGGAGCCACCGGCCACCACGACTTCCGCCGCCTCGCCGGCGCCCTGCCGCGGCTGGACGACGGCGGCGTGGTGATCAACGTGGGCTCCGCCGTGGTGATGCCGGAGGTCTTCCTGAAGGCGCTGACCGTCGCGCGCAACCTCCACGCGGGGAAGCCGGGGCGCTTCACCGCCTGCAACCTGGACATGCAGGCCCACTACCGCACGCGCGTCAACGTCGTCGAGCGCCCCACGCGCCACAGCGGCGGCCGCGGCTTCCACATCACCGGCCACCACGAGATCATGGTGCCGCTGCTGGCGTGGGCGGTGGTGGAGCGGTTGTAGGGCGGGCGGGCCCCGACCGTGCTAGATTAGATGGAAAAAGCGGCGCCTAGGAACGATTCGAGCCGCGCGCAGCAACGATGGTCGTGAGCTAGTGTCCATCCGGAAACTCGGAAGCGAGGCGGGGGCAAAGAGATGACGGCGCACCCGGGTGTGTTGGATCTCGCGCGGAAGGCGTAGGTTTGGGTTGCGAAGCTCAAACCACCTTACGCGGAGCACACTCGAATGCGCC
>DASVQP010000011.1 GCA_036389135.1 Longimicrobium sp. | reverse complement strand
AGCGATGCTCGAACGGCCCGATCAAATACTCTCGTGGCTCGAGCTCAATCCTGTGCGGTCTGGCGACGTGATTAGATAAAGCTCCACTCGCACGGTCAGAGGCGATTTGGGCAACACGAGCGCGTTCACCAGATGGAGAGTCGATCTGGACAGTAGCATCAGGAATTCATCCGTGCTGAACCACGTCATCCGTGATTAGATTTCGCCCCACATGAGCAAAGTTTACTCCGATCCCACCGCGGCCCTCGACGGCCTCCTCCACGACAACATGACGATCGCGGCGGGCGGCTTCGGGTTGTGCGGGATCCCGGAAAATCTCATCGCCGCGCTGCGCGATAGCGGCGTCAAAGGGCTCACGATCGTGGGCAACAACGCCGGCGTGGATGGCTTCGGCATGGGCGTGCTGCTCGGGACGCGGCAGGTGCGCAAGGTGATGGCTTCCTACGTGGGCGAGAACAAGGAATTTGAGCGGCAGGTGCTGAGCGGCGAGCTCGACCTGGAGCTGATCCCGCAGGGGACGCTGGCGGAGCGGTTACGCGCGGGGGGCGCGGGGATCCCGGGGTTCTACACGCGGACGGGGTTCGGCACGAAGCTGACGGAGGGCAAGGAGACGAAGGCGTTTGAGGGCAAGGAATACGTGCTGGAGCCGGGGATCCGGGCCGATGTGTCGCTGGTGAAGGCCTGGAAGGGCGATAAGTCCGGGAACCTGGTCTATCGCAAGACGTCTCGGAATTTTAACCCGATGATCGCGACCTGCGGGACCGTGTGCGTGGCGGAGGTGGAGGAGCTGGTGGAGGTGGGCGAGCTGGACCCGGACGGGATCCACACGCCGGGCATCTACGTGGACCGCATCATGCAGGGCGCGAGCTACGAGAAGCGGATCGAATTCCGCACGGTGCAGGGCGCGGTGGTGGCGAAGTCGGGCGGCGGTGTGCGCGATCTGCTCGCGAAACGCGCGGCGCAGGAGCTGCGCGAGGGCTACTACGTGAATCTCGGCATCGGCATCCCGACGCTGGTGGCGAACTACATCCCGGCCGGGATGAATGTGACGCTGCAATCGGAGAACGGCTTGCTGGGCATCGGGCCGTTCCCGAATCCGGGCGAGGAGGATGCGGACCTGATCAACGCGGGCAAACAGACGATCACGACGATGCCGGGCTCGGCGTTTTTCTCGAGCGCGGATTCGTTCGGGATGATCCGCGGCGGGCATATTGATCTGGCGATTCTGGGGGCATTCGAGGTGACGGACAGCGGCGACATCGCGAACTGGATGATCCCGGGCAAGATGGTGAAGGGCCCGGGCGGCGCGATGGATCTGGTGGCGGGCGTGAAGCGCGTGGTGGCGGTGATGGAGCACACGTCAAAAGACGGCAGCCCGAAGATCCTGAAGGAATGCACGCTGCCGATCACGGGCATGGGCGTGGTGAATCTGATCATCACGGAGCTGGCGGTGTTCGAGGTGAAGGACGGCGGCGGCCTGGTGCTGACGGAGCTGCTCGGCGACGCGAGCGTGGAGGATATCCGCGCGAAGACCGGGGCGCCGTTCGATGTGGCGCTGAAAGGGTGACGTGCCCGCGCGGCG
>DASVQP010000010.1 GCA_036389135.1 Longimicrobium sp. | reverse complement strand
GCACTTGGCGATCTTGAAGGGGCAACGGGGCGCGAAGCGGCAGCCGGCGGGCGGGTTGAGCGCGTCCGGCGGCGCCCCTTCGATGCTGGTGAGCCCTGCGCCGGGCGGGCTGTCCAGCCGCGGCACGGCGTTGACCAGGGCCCAGGCATAGGGGTGCCGCGGATCGGTGAGGACGGCTTCTGTCTCCGCCTCTTCCACCACTTCCCCGGCATACATCACGGCGACGCGGCGGCAGACGGTGCCGATCACGCCGAGGTCGTGGCTGATCAGGATGATCGCCGTGCCGAATTCGGCGTTGAGGTTGCGCAGCAGGTCCAGGATCTGCGCCTGGATGGTCACGTCCAGCGCCGTGGTAGGCTCGTCGGCGATCAGCAAGACGGGGTCGTTGGCCACGCCGATCGCCAGCATCACCCGTTGCCGCATTCCGCCGGAGAACTGGTGCGGGAAGGACGCCGCGGCGCGTTCCGGCGCCGCGACCCCCATCCGCCGCAGCAACTCCACCGCGCGGACGCGCGCCTTCGCCGGCGTTTGACGGCCGTGGGAGATCATGTGCTCCGTGACTTGGCGCAGGATGCGGATCACCGGGTTGAGGCCGGTCATCGGGTCTTGGAACACCATGGCGGCGCGGTCGCCGCGCCAATCCCGCAACTCGGCACCGCGCATGGCCAGCACGTCGCGGCCCTGGAAGCGGATGGCGCCGCCGACGATGCGGGCGGGCTCCTCCAGCAGCCGGATCAGGGAGAGCGCCGTGACGCTCTTGCCCGATCCGCTCTCGCCGACGATGCCCAGCGTCTCGCCGGGACCGACGGTGAAGGACACGCCGTCCACCGCCCGTACCGCGCCGGCGTCGGTGAGGAAGACGGTGCGGAGATCCTCCACCTCCAGCACCGGCGTGTCGGCGGCGGTGGCGCCCGTCCGCGCTGGCAGGGATCCGTCCATCACCGGGACCTCCCCTTAGGATCGAGCCAATCGCGCAGCCCGTCGCCGCAGAAGTTGAAGCCCACCACCACGGTCAGGATCGCAAGGCCGGGGAAGGCCGCCACCCACCATTGCTCCACCAGCTCCCGTCCCTCCGCGACCATGGAGCCCCACTCCGCCGTGGGCGGCACCACGCCCAAGCCGAGGAAGGACAGGCCCGCGAAGGTGAGGATGGCGTTGCCGAGATCCAGCGTGACCAGCACCGCCAGCGGTCCGAGCGTGTTCGGCAGGATGTGGCGGGCCAGGATGCGGCTGGGACGCAGGCCCAGCACCGTCGCGGCTTCCACGTATTCCTGGCTGCGCTGCACCAGCGCGAGCGCGCGGCCCAGGCGGGCGAATTTCGGCCACCACACCACCAGCATGGCCAGGATGGTGTTCCGCGTGCCGATGCCCAGCGCCGCGGCGATGGCGAGGGCCAGGATGATCGGGGGGAAGCAGAGCACGAGGTCGGTCAGGCGCATCAGCGCCTCGTCCCAGATGCCGCGGGCCCAAGCGGCGACGATGCCGACCGTGGTGCCGATGGCGGCGCCGAGCAGCACCACGGTGAAGCCCGCCAGCAGCGACAGGCGCGCGCCGTGCAGCAGGCGGGAGAAGACATCCCGCCCCAGCACGTCCGTGCCCAGCCAATGCGCCGTGGTGGGCGGCTGCAGCCGGTTCACCACGTCCTGCGCATCCGGGGGATAGGGGGAGATCCAGGGCGCCAGGACGGCGACCAGCACCCAGGCGATCACGATGGCGCCCCCCGTCCAGGCCGGGCCGTAGCGGCGCAGCCGGCGGCGCCAACGCGGACGCGGTGCCGGCATGGCCGGCGTGGCGGCGGCGGGGATCGTGCTCGCGCTCATCGCCGTGCCGTCATCGCCGCACTCTTGGATCGAGCGCCGCGTAGGACAAGTCCACCAGCAGGTTCACCAGTAGGTAGGTGGCGGAGACCACCAGCGTGATGCCCATGATCGCCGGGAAATCCAGCGCCGCGGCGGAGCGGAAGGTGTAGCGGCCCAGCCCCGGCCAG
>DASVQP010000009.1 GCA_036389135.1 Longimicrobium sp. | reverse complement strand
CCGATCCCATCCCGAACTCGGAAGTTAAGCCCCACTCGCGCGGATGGTACTGCCGGGGCCACCCGGTGGGAGAGTACGGCGCCGCCGGCCTACGTATCAAGCCCCCCGATGCTCAGCGATGAGCGTCGGGGGGCTTCTGTTTGTGGAACAGCCTCACACAGAGGGCACGGAGGGGAACCGAAAGACGCAGAGAAAACTCTTTCTGTTTCTTCTTGCGGTACCTCTGTGTCTCTGTGTGAAGCAATGCAGTTCAGGCGCTCGCAACCCGGTTCTTCCCCTGCGCCTTCGCGGCGTACATGGCGGAGTCGGCGTGGCGCAGGAGGATCGATTCGCGGTCGTGCACGGTGCCGCCCCAGTCGCCCGCGCGGTACGCCGCGACGCCCAGCGAGGCCGTGATCGCGCCGCGGAGGTAGAGCGGCGGAAGGTCCGGCCCGTACTCGCGGTCCAGGTACGTCGCCTCGGCGATCGAGGCGCGCACGTGCTCCGCGATCACCATCCCCTTCGCGAGGGTGGTGGAGGGGAGGCCGATCACGAACTCGTCGCCGCCGTAGCGGCAGAGGATGGCGCTCTCCCAGTCTACCACGCGGCGCAGGAGGAAGCCGACTTCGCGCAGGACGCGGCTCCCCGCCAGGTGTCCATACGTGTCGTTGACGCCCTTGAAGTGGTCCAGGTCCATGAAGATCAGGACGCACTCGCCCCCCTCCGCGTCGGTGTCGGCGATCATTTCGCCGATCCGGACGTGCATCCAGCGGTCGTTGTACAGCCCGCTCAGGTCGTCGCGCTTGGCGAGCTCGTTGGCGCGCTTGGCGTCGAGCGCGTTCTGCAGGGTGGACGAGGTGTAGCCGGCGAATATCTCCAGCACCGCAAGGTCGTGCGGCGAGAAGGCGCTGCCTCCCTCACGGTTCGCCAGCTCGATCGCCCCGCACACCGTGCTCCCGATGGTGATGGGAACGGCGACCACGGAGTGCGCCTGCCCCGCGCCGCCGGAGAGGTGCGGGCGCCCGGATCGGTACACCTCGCCCGCCGGCGAACCCGGCCCCGCCGGCTGCCCGGGGAGCGTCTCCGCGTGCGCGCCGAACGCGACCACGACGAACAGGTCGTTCGCGGCGCGGTCCTCCACCTTGCGCAGCGGGTCGTCCAGGAAGACGGCGCCGCACTCGGAGGGCACCAGCGCGCACGCCCGCTCCAGGATCTGGCGGAGCTCCGCCTCCAGGTCGATCTCCAGGAAGCGGCTCCCCGCCTTCTGGCGCTGGAGGAAGCGCTCCAGCTCGCGGCCAGCCAGCGCGTGGATCCGCGGCATGGGCGCGCCGCGCGCGACCTTCACCTGCGGCGCGTGGGTCGTGTCGGACCGGACTTCGGTCATGGGGCGGGGCAGGGGAGCACGGCGGGCACGCGTAGCTGTGGAGGCGGCTGCGGGATCTGCCGGCAGCGGATGATGGATTAATCATGTGCACAGCGCGGCTTTTGCGCGAGAGCCGCACGGGGTCCGCACGAGCCGGGGCTGTGGCGTTGCCTGGGAGACGCGGCGCGCGTATACTGCTACCACCCCAAACATAATAGTCCGGCTTCGCCCCCGCTCCGCCCACGCACTCCCCCCGCTTTTTCCGATGAGCGACACTCCCGACAACGCTCTTCCCGTCAGCGTGCTGATCGTCGATGACGAGGAGCTGCTGGTCAAGAGCTGCGGCCAGATCCTGTCCAGCGAGGGGTACGCCGTCTACAGCGAGGGCCGCGGCCGCAACGCGCTGGAGGTCGTTCGGCGCCACCACCCGGACGTGGTGCTGACGGACCTCATGCTTCCGGACATGGACGGGCTTGCGCTCCTCAAGGAGATCAAGAAGCTCGCCCCCGAAACGCTCGTGGTGATGATCACCGGCTTCGCGACGGTCGATTCCAGCGTGGAGGCGATCCGGGCGGGCGCATACGACTACATCCCCAAGCCGTTCACCGCCACGCAGCTGCGCATCCTCATCGGGCGCGCGGCGCAGCAGGTGCGCCTGGTGCGCGACAACGCGCAGCTCCGCGACCAGCTCAAGCGCCACTACAGCTTCGAGAACATCGTCGGCACCAGCGAAGCCATCCAGAAGGTCTTTTCGGTGGTCAGCCGCGTGGCGCCCACGGATGCCAGCGTCTTCATCTCCGGCGAGAGCGGAACGGGGAAGGAGCTGATCGCGCGCGCCATCCACACGAACAGCCGCCGCTCGGCGCGGCCGTTCATGGCCATCAACTGCGCGGCCCTTCCGGACCACCTGCTGGAATCGGAGCTCTTCGGCCACGAAAAGGGCGCCTTCACCGGCGCGGACGCACTGCGCCGTGGGCTGCTGGAAGTGGCGAGCGGCGGGACGTTCTTCATGGACGAGATCTCCGAGATGAGCATGGAGCTGCAGGCCAAGCTCCTCCGGGTGATCCAGGAGCGCCGCATCCGCCGAGTGGGCGGCGAGAGCGAGATCTCCATCGACGTGCGCTGGGTATCGGCCACCAACCGCGATCCGGACCAGGCGGTGCGCGACGGCGCCCTGCGCCAGGACCTCCTCTACCGGCTCAACGTCGTCCCGATCCGCCTCCCCGCGCTCCGCCAGCGCAAGGAGGACATCCCCGCGCTCGCCCAGCACTTCCTCCGCCGCTTCGCGCAGGAGTACGACCGCGACAATCTCCGCTTCTCCGCAGAAGCGCTGCGGGAGCTGTCCGAGTACGACTTTCCGGGCAACGTGCGCGAGCTGCAGAACGTGGTGGAGCGGATCGTCTCCATGTGCCTTCCCGGCCAGGAGATCGGCCTGGAGGAGATGCCGGAGGAGCTGACGCAGCGGGCCACGGGCGGCGCGGGCGGGGTGCGGCCGATGAACATCTTCAACGCGGACCAGCCCTTCCACGACGCCAAGACGGACGCCATCACGGTCTTCGAGAAGGAGTACCTCCAGGACCTGCTCAAGCGCCACAACGGCAACATCTCGCAAGCCGCCCGCACCGCCGGCATCGACCGCAAGACGATCCACCGCATGCTCTCGAAGTACAACCTGGAGAGCCGCGTGCGGGAGTAGGGCTGGGGGGGACTTGCTGTGGCGAGTGAACTCGCTGCAACAACAGCACGAAGTCCGCCTGCGCGGACTCGGGGGCGAGATCCGCCCGGCGCTTCTGATTTCTACGCGGCGCAGCCCGTCCCAGAAGCGAATCAATCCGCCGCTGGAGCCACGCAACGTCCGCCTCGGCGAACTCCGATTCCGGCGTGCACGAGCCGGCTTTAGCCGCCTTCCCGTCGTTCCAGCCGGGGGATTCATCCCCGGTGATGCGGCGCCGGTGCCCGCCACCGCCGCCCATCCCGGCCCCCCGGTGATGCGCCGCCGGACCCTGCAACACCCACCGGATGCCGCCACCGGAGCCTGCGCAGGCAGGCTTCCCGCCGTTGTTGCAGCGGTTTCAACCGCCGGCCCCCACCGGTTGCCCACCGGCTGCCCAACTCCAGCCATCACCCCCGCGCCACCGCCTCCATCAACGCCCGCGCCGCCGCCTCCGGATCATCCGCGTGCATCACTGAGCTGATGACGGCGACCCCCGCGGCCCCGGCGTGGACCACCGGGGCCGCGTTGTGCGCGTGGATGCCGCCGATGCCGACGATGGGGATGCGGACGGAGGCCGCCACCTCGGCGATGCGGGCGGTGCCGATGGGGGCCCCCGCATTGGCCTTGCTGGCGGTGCCGTAGACCGGTCCCACGCCCAGGTAGTCGGCCCCGTCGCGCTCGGCCTGAAGGGCGAGATCCACGCTGTCGGCGGACATCCCGAGGAGGAATCCGCGGGGGACGATGCGGCGTGCGGCGGCCAGGGGGAGGTCCTCGTCTCCCAGGTGCGCGCCGTCCGCGCCGACGGCAAGGGCGACGTCGACGCGGTCGTTGATGAAGAGGAGGGCCCCGGCGGCGCGCGTCTCCGCCAGGAGCTCGCGGGCGAGGAGGGCGGCATCGCGGGCGGAGGCATCCTTGGCGCGCAGCTGCACCGAGGGCGCGCCGCCTCGCAGCGCCGCGCGCACCACATCCACCAGCGTGCGCCCGGCGGGGATGCCGGGATCAGTGACGACGATCAGCCCCAGGCGCGATGCGAGCGCGCTCACCGGGCCGGGGCGGCGGCGCGGGCGCGGGCCTCGGCCTGGGATGCGCGCTTCGCGGCGTTGTGCTCGGCAAGCGTGCGCGTGAAGACGTGCGTGCCGTTGGGGCGCGCCACGAAGTACACGAAGTCGACCGGCGCCGGGTTGAGCGTCGCCTGGATGGCGCCCGCGCTGGGGGAGGCAATGGGCCCAGGCGGGAGGCCGGCGTGCGTGTAGGTGTTGTACGGGTTGTCCTTTACGGCGTCGATGTCGCGGTACAGGAGCCGCGCGCGGTTCCCGCCGAGCGCGTACTGCACCGTGGGGTCCGCCTGGAGCCGCATCCCCACCCGGAGCCGGTTGTGGTACACGGCGGCGATCGTGGGCCGCTCTGCCCAAACCTTTGCCTCGCGCTCCACGATGGAGGCCAGCGTCACCACCTGCCGCTCGTCCATCCCCAGCGCCTGCGCGCGGGCACGCATGGCGGGGGTCCACACGCGGCGGTAGCGGCCGACCATCGCGTCCACCATGCGGTCCACTGGGGTGCCGAGGGGGAAGACGTAGGTTGCGGGGTAGAGGTAGCCCTCCAGTGTGGGACCCGGGACCGTGCGCCGCTTCGCCGCCTCCTCGCTGGAGAGGAGCTCAAGCGCGCTGTCCGCGGCGATGCCGGCAGCTTTCGCGAGGCGCGGAGCGACCTGCATGATCGTCCACCCCTCGGGGATCACGACGCGTGTCTTTACCACGTCGCCCGTGGTCAGCTTGCGGAGAATCTCGGCCCACTCGGTGCCGCGCTGCATCTCGTAGACGCCGGGCTGGATGCGCGCCGCCGCGCGCTTGCCTCGCGCGTACAGCTTGAACCTCGTCGCGGATTTGACGATCTGGCGCGCCTCCAGCGTATCCGCGACGGTGGAGAGGCCGCTGCCCGCGGGGACGGTGAAGCGAACCGGCGGGCCGGACGGGCCGCCGCCCCCGCAGGCCCCCAGGAGGATCAGGGCGAAGAAGGCCGCGCAGTGGCGGATGTGTGCGTGCGTCACGATTCGGGCTGCTGGGCCGCCTGGTTGCGGCGGAGGGTGAGGAAGCCTTCCAGGATCAGCGCGGCGGCTTCGGCGTCGATGCGCCCCTTTTCCTCGCGCTGGCTCTTCTTGAGGCCGCTGCCGCGCACGTTGCGCTCGGCGATGATGGAGGTCATCCGCTCGTCCATCCAGTGCACGGGGAGCTGCGTTCGGCGCTCGAATTCGGCGCCGAACGCGCGCACCTCGGCCGTCCACGCGCTCTCCTCGCCGCTCAGCTCCAGCGGCAGCCCGATCACCGCCTCGTCCACCTCGCGCTCCGCGATGATCCGCTGGATCTCCGGCCACGGCGGCCGCTTCCCCATGCGCCGCTGGAGCGTGGGGAGCGGCGTCGCGATCGTCCGCGTGGGGTCGGAGACCGCGACCCCGATGCGGCGCTCGCCGTAGTCCAGGGCAAGGGTGCGGGGCATACGTGGGCCGGTGCGGGGGGAAGGGTGGTGGATATAGTGCGTCAGTGCGTCAGTGCGCTGGGCCTACCCTTTGTCATCCTGAGCGACGCGCTTCTCCAGCCCAGCCCCCGCGCCGTTCTGTGGCGCGGAGCGAAGGATCTACTGCGCGTGCCGAGGGGTTCGGTCCGGTCACGCCGTCCTCTTGCCTCGCCGGCTAGATCCTTCGGTCGCCGCGCAACCACGGCGTGCACGGCGGAGTCCTGGGTGGGCGGCTCCCTCAGGATGACAATGGAATGGAGAGGTGCCGCACTCACGCACTTCTGTTCGAAAACTACACCCCGCACCCCGAAACACAAACGGCCCGCCGGGTGGCGGGCCGTGCGTGTTGCGCGTGCGCGGCGGATCAGCCGAGGCGGGCGAGGGCGTCGTCCAGGGAGGCGCCGGTGCTCAGCGACTGGTAGACGGCGCCCAGCGTCTCGCCGGCGCCGAAGAGGAGGCGTGTGAGGCCGCCGCCCATCGGGACCTCCATCACCACCACGGCGCCGCCCGCGATGCGGCCCAGCAGATCGGTGAAGATGCCGGTGGAGATGTGCGATCCCTGGGGGCCGCCGTCCGCGCCGTTCTCGATCCACTCCACCAGGTCCAGCGCGCCGACGCCCGGGTGGATGCGCCGGTGCTCCACGCGCCCCCAGCCCAGCCGCTCGAAGTACGCGCTCGCGGTCTGCCAGAAGCGCTCCGGGTCCAGCGCGTACGGGTCCGCGCCGCCGCCGGCGTGCGTCACGTGCTCGCGCAGCCCCGAGTCCACCGCGCCGCCCAGCTCGAAGCCGACCTCGCGCAGCAGCGTGACGGCTTCCAGCGGCTCGCGGTCGCGGACCAGAGCCCGCCGCACGGACGAGAACAGCTCGGCGGGGACGTGCACGAAGCGGGCAGTGGCGTTCATGGCAGGTCGCGTGTGGCGGGTGGACTTCAGCCTTCGGTCTGTCCTGCGGTCCTTGCGTCCTCGGCGAGCCCTTCCGCCGGGATGGACTTCGCCTTCTTTGCCCGCTTCGGCTTCGCCGGCTCCAACAGACCGGCCGCCGCGGCGGCTTCCGCTGCGTCGGCCGCGGCGGCGGCTTCCGCTGCGTCGGCCGCGGCGGCGGCTGCCTCGGCCTTCGCCACGGCGGCGGCGGCGAGCTCCTCGGGAAGCGTGAGGAGACGCGCCTCGTCGATCTGCGGGATGTTCAGCTCCTGCGCCTTTGCGGCCTTGGAGCCGGCGTCCGCGCCCACCACCACGAAGCTCGTCTTCTTCGTGACGCTACCCGTCACGCGACCGCCGCGGCTCTCGATGAACTCCGTGGCCTCGTCGCGCGTCAGCGTGGGAAGCGTGCCGGTGATGACGAATGTGTAGCCGGTGAACTCGCCGGTCGGCGCCTCGCCGCGCTCTTCGGTCAGCACCACGCCGGCATCCCTCAGCTTCCGGACGACCGCGAGATTCGACTCGTGCTGCGCCCAGCCGTGCAGCGCCTCCGCGGTGGTGCGGCCGATGCCGTGCACCGCCACCATCTCGTCCACCGACGCGCCCAGGATGCGGTCGATGTCGCCGAAGTGGCGCGCCAGCAGCTCGGCCGCGTGCTGCCCCACGTGGCGGACGCCCAAGCCGAAGAGGACGCGCGCCAGCCCGCGCTCCTTCGACTCCGCGATCCCGTCCAGCAGGTTCTGCGCGGACTTCTCCTTGAAGCCCTCCAGCGCCAGCAGCTGGGTCGGCGTCAGCGCGTACACGTCCGCTACGTCGCGGATGAGGCCCTGTTCCAGGAAGAGGCGGATGCGCTCCTCGCCCAGCCCGCGGATGTCCATCGCCGAGCGGGTGACGAAGTGTACTAGGCCCCAGTAGATCCGCGCCGGGCAGGCAGAGTTGGGGCAGTACACCATCGCCTCGTCCTCCGGCCGCTCCACCGGCGTGCCGCACGCGGGGCAGTGGTCTGGCAGCGTGTACGGCTCGCCGCGCGCCTGCCCCTCCGTCACGACGGCGGCCACCACCTGGGGGATCACCTCGCCGGCGCGCTTCACGATCACGCGGTCGCCGACGCGGAGGTCCTTGCGCTGGATGTCCTCCTCGTTGTGGAGCGTGGCGAGCTTCACCACGACACCGCCGATCTCCACCGGCTCCAGCATGGCGTACGGGTTGAGCGCGCCCGTGCGGCCGACGTTGATCTCGATCGAGTTGAGCGTCGTCTCCGCCAGGTCCGGCGCGTACTTGTACGCCGTGGCCCAGCGCGGCTCGCGCCCGCCCACCACGCCCAGCTCCTCGTGCAGGCGGAACGGCTCCACCTTCACCACCACGCCGTCCACCTCGTAGTCCAGCGTCCCGCGCGTGGACTCGAACTGGGTCACGTACTCCAGCACGCCGTCCAGGTCGTCGCGGTGCTCGGTGAGCGGGTTCACCGGGAGCCCCCACCCGCGCAACGCGTGCAGCAGCTCGGTCTGCGTGTCGACCGGAAGGCGCTCAGTGGAGCGCGGGTCGAGCTGGACGGCGTAGGCGAAGAAGCGGAGCGGGCGCGTGGCGGTGACGCCGGGGTCCAGCTGGCGGACGGCGCCGGCGGCGGCGTTGCGCGGGTTGGCAAAGGTGCTCTGCCCCTCGGCCGCGCGGCGCACGTTCATGGCCGCGAAGCCGGAGAGCGGCATGTACACCTCCCCGCGCACCTCCATCCGCGCCGGAATCGCGACGCCGCCCTCGCGCAGCCGCAGCGGGATCTCGCGGATCGTGCGCAGGTTGCGGGTGACGTCCTCGCCGATGGTGCCGTTGCCGCGCGTGGCGCCCTTGGTCAGCACCCCGTCCTCGTACGTCAGCGCGATCGCCAGGCCGTCGATCTTGGGCTCCACGTCGTAGCCGGCCGTGGTGACCTCGGCGGCCATGCGCGCGTTGCGCTGCTCCCAGGCGCGCAGCTCCTCGGGGGAGAAGGCGTTGTCCAGCGAGAGCATGGGGGCCAGGTGCGCCGTCTTCTCCAGGCGGCTGGCCGGCTCCGCGCCCACGCGCTGGGTCGGCGAATCCGGCGTGCGGAGGGCGGGGTGCTCCTCCTCCAGCCGCTTCAGCTCGTGGAAGAGCCGGTCCCACGCCTGGTCGCTCAGCGTGGGGGCGTCCAGGGCGTAGTACTCGTGGTTGGCTTGCTCGATCTGTTCGCGGAGCTCGGCGGCGCGCGCGGCGGCCTCCGGCGGAACGGGCGAGGTCATTCCGAAGCGGCGGGAATCTCCGACGAGCGGATCACGCGGTTGCGGCCGCTGGTCTTGGCGAGGTAGAGCGCCTCGTCCGCCTGCTTCAGCAGCCCCTCCGGCGAGTCCACCCCTTCGCGCGGCGCCGATGCGACGCCGCAGGAAACGGTCATGCGGATCTCGTTGGACTCGTCGCGGAAGACGTGCGCCTCCACCTCGGTGCGCACCCGCTCCGCGAAGGTGGCGGCGGCTTCCTCGTCCGTGTTCGGGAGGATGGCGATGAACTCCTCGCCGCCGTACCGGCCCACCATGTCGATCTCGCGCGCGGCCTCGCGGATGATGCGCGCGGTCTCGTACAGCACCACGTCGCCCGTGGGGTGCCCGTAGGTGTCGTTGATGCTCTTGAAGCGGTCCAGGTCCAGCATGGCCACGCCCACCGGCTCGCCGCCGCGCAGCGAGCGCTCCCACTCGTCGCGCAGCAGCTCGTGCACGTGGCGGTGGTTGAAGAGACCGGTGAGCCCGTCCGTGATCGACAGCTTGCGGAGGCGCTTGTTGGCGTCCTCCAGCTCGCGGTTCTTTAGGTCGAGCTCGTCCTGCAGCCGCTTGATGCGGAGCATGGCGCGCACCCGCGCCTCCAGCTCCTTGAAGTTGTAAGGCTTGCTGATGTAGTCGTCCGCCCCCGCTTCCAGCCCCTCCACGATGTCTTCCGCCGTGTCCTTGGCGGTCACCAGGATGATGGGGATGAAGGGCAGCGTGGTGTCGTTCTTGATGCGGCGCGACACCTCGAAGCCGTCGATCACGGGCATCATCACGTCGCACAGGATGAGGTGCGGCGCCTCGCCGTGCACCCGGTCCAGCGCTTCCTGCCCGTTGGTGGCGGTTACGACGATGTACCCGCGCGATGAAAGGCGCGCATCCAGGATGTCGACGTTGTCCGGGACGTCGTCGACCACCAGGATGCGCGTGCGCTCCGGATCACCCGCCCCGATCGGCGGCTCGCTCAAGCGTTGGCCTCGCGCCCGGCGCCGATGAAGCGCTCCACCTCGGCCACCACGCGCCGCGGCTCGCAGGGCTTGGCGAGGTAGCCGTCGCACCCCACTTCCTGCGCCTTGGCGCGGTCGGTGGCGAGCGCGTGTGCGGTGAGGGCGATGATCGGGATGCTGGAGGTCGCCGGATCCCCCTTGAGGATCTTGGTGGCTTCCCATCCGTCGATGAGCGGAATGGAGATGTCCATCAGGATCAGGTCCGGGCGGTCCTCTCGGGCCATCCGCACCCCATCTTCGCCATTGCGTGCCTCGATCACCCGGTAGCCGAAGTGTTCGAGGATGGTACGGTAGACCGTCCGGTTGTCCTCGTTGTCTTCTACGAGGAGCACCGTCTTGCTGGAGTCGGCCATGCCGAGAGCCTCCTGGTGTGATTCGCTGCCCCGCGCGGCGCGCCGTAGCGGGGAGCGGATAATGTATACGCCGCCGCGCGCGTGCCGCAACCCGACGGGAGTCCCGCGGGCCCCCTCCCCGCTCGTTCCTCGCTGCCCCTCCCCCAAAACAACCTGGGGGAGGGGCGTGCGCCCGTATCAGCGGGGCGCCTCCGCATCGGGGAACGCGCGCATCGCGGGCCCTCACCCCCCCGCCCCCTCTCCCAAACTGCTGGGAGAGGGGGCGATCGCGTCCGTCCGCGCGGTGCTTCGATGCGTGGAAACGCGTCGATCCGGTACGGGCGCGACTCATCGCGCCCACCCTCTCCCCCACCTCAACGCCCACCCCGCGCACCCGGGCCCCCTCCCCGCTCGGTCCTCGCTGCCCCTCCCCCAAAACAACCTGGGGGAGGGGCGTGCACCCGTATCAGCGGGGCGCCTCCGCATTGGGAAACGCGCGCATCGCTGGCCCCCACGTGGAAACGCGTCGATCCGGTAGGGGCGCGATTCATCGCGCCCACCCTCTCCGCCACCTCAACGCCCGCCCCGCGCACCGACACCCGTAGGGGCAGACCCGCGTGTCTGCCCGCCCATTCCCCCACCGCGACGCCCCCCCCACCCCACCCCAACCCCGTAGGGGCCCCCCCCCGTGGCTGCCCGTGCCAGCCCCCCCGCCCCCCCACCCCCCACCCACCCAAAAAA
>DASVQP010000008.1 GCA_036389135.1 Longimicrobium sp. | reverse complement strand
TGAACCAGAGCCGAAGCCCTGATCCCGTACGACTTGCATGTGTTAAGCGCGCCGCCAGCGTTCGTCCTGAGCCAGGATCAAACTCTCCATGAGTTCAAACAGCTCCAGAGAACAAACGACTGTATCGTTCGTTCGGTTTCTACTTACCTTTAACAGAGCCTCTGTGCTTGCGCACGTGCCGGGAGAAGGTACGCCCCCGGCGAGGCCCACACGGACACCCATTACCCTGGTTTTCAATCAGCCCACCGGCAACCAACCCCGGTGCAGAGGGTGAAACTTACACCGCTCCCGTGGAGGTGTCAACCCCCCAGCCGGAGCCGTTTTGGGGCATCCCGCGCTCGCAGGTTTTTCGGAAAAAAGCTCCGGCGCCCGCATCCATCGCGGGCGCCGGAGCGGGTCCGGCGCGCGGCGGGCTCAGACCTCGTCTTCCTCCAGGTCGTCGCCCTCGGCCCACTCGTCATCGTCCTCGTCCCACTCCTCGTCGTCCTCGTCGTCCCACTCGTCGTCCTCGTCGAGGTCGTCCTCGTCTTCCCATCCCTCCTCGCCATCGCCGCTCCACTCGTCGTCCTCTTCGTCCTCGAAGCGCGCAAAGATCGCGTCCTCGAGGTCGAGCTCCTCACCGGTCGCCGGGTGAGCCATCGCGTTCGGCATTGCCAGAGTCTCCATGGTAGGCGGGATACGGAAGAGAGGCGCGGACCGGTGCCGACCGGTCCTCGTCGCGCGACGAAAGTAAGCGGCGCCCCCGGCCTGTCAAGCCTTGAATAACCGTTCCGCGCCGCATACGCAAATACCGCGTCATTCTCCTGCCGTTCCGCCACAAACGAAGAGCGCGCCGCTCCCGTGTGGGAACGGCGCGCTCGCCACCGGCCTGGAACCGCTCAGGCGCTGGCGCGGGATGCCTTCTTGCGGTCGCTGGCGCTCAGCAGCCGCTTGCGCAGCCGCAGCGCCTTGGGGGTCACCTCGATCAGCTCGTCGTCGGCGATGTACCCCATCGCGTCCTCCAGCGTCATGATCCGCGGCGGCTCCAGCAGGACGTTGTCGTCCGAGCCGGAGGCGCGCATGTTGGTGAGCTTCTTCCCCTTGGCGACGTTGACCTCCATGTCGCCCTGGCGCGAGTTCTCGCCCACGATCATCCCCTCGTACACCGGCAGGCCGGGGGCGATGAAGAAGGTGGAGCGCTCCTGCAGGTTGCCCAGCGCGAACGCCACGCTCTCGCCGTCCACCATGCTCACCAGCACGCCGCGGTTGCGGGTGCTCATGTTCCCCACGTACGGGCCGTACTCCAGGAAGCGGTGGTGCAGGAGCCCTTCGCCGCGCGTGTCCGTGAGGAACTCGGAGCGGTAGCCAAAGAGCCCGCGCGCCGGCACGCGGTACACCAGGCGCACCAGCCCGCCGCCGGGGTTCTTCATCTCGATCATCTCCCCGCGGCGCTGCCCGAACTTCTCGATCACCGGCCCCATCAGCCCTTCGGGGACGTCCACCGTGACCTCCTCGTACGGCTCCATCAGCTCCCCGTTGGGGCCCTTTTTGAGGATCACGCGGGGGCGCGACACGGCGAACTCGTACCCCTCGCGGCGCATCGTCTCCATCAGGATCCCCAGGTGGAGCTCGCCGCGGCCGGACACGGTCATGGTGTCTGGCGAGTCGGTGTCTTCCACGCGCAGCGCGACGTTGCTCTCCAGCTCCTTCATCAGGCGGTCGCGGAGCTGGCGCGAGGTCACGTACTTCCCTTCCCGCCCGGCGAACGGCGACATGTTCACCATCATGTCGACGGAGACGGTGGGCTCCTCCACGGCGATCCCCAGCAGCGCCTCCGGGTGCTCCGGGTCGCAGATGGTGGAGCCGATGTCCACGTTCGGCAGCCCGGCCACGGCGACCACGTCGCCGGCGGATGCGCTCTCCACTTCGCCGCGCTCCAGCCCCTCGAAGGAGAAGAGCTTGCTGATGCGGGCGCGCGCCATGCCGGGCGCGTCGCCCTCGTGGCCGTGCTCCAGCAGGATCACCGGCTCGCCCACCCGCGCCACGCCGCGCTCGATGCGCCCGATGGCGAGCCGCCCCAGGTACGGCGAGTAGTCGATGGTGGAGACGAGCATCTGGAACGGGCCCTCCGCGTCGCCCGTGGGCGGCGGGATCGTCTTCACGATGGTGTCGAAGAGGGGCGTGAGGTCCTTGCGCTCGTCCTCCGCCTCGTACATCGCCACGCCCTCGCGGCCCACGGCGTAGAGGAAGGGGCAGTCGAGCTGGTAATCCTTGGCCTCCAGCTCCATGAACAGCTCCAGCACCTCGTCGTGCACGCGGTGCGGGTCGGCGTCGCCGCGGTCGATCTTGTTGATGATGACCACCGGCTGCAGCCCCAGCTCCAGCGCCTTGCGCGTGACGAAGCGCGTCTGCGGCATGGGGCCCTCGGCCGCGTCCACCAGCACCACCACGCCGTCCACCATGCGGAGGATGCGCTCCACTTCGCCGCCGAAGTCGGAGTGGCCCGGGGTGTCGACGATGTTGATCTTGGTGCCGGCCCAGCGGACCGACAGGTTCTTGGCCAGGATGGTGATCCCCCGCTCGCGCTCCAGCGGGTTGGAGTCCATCACCCGCTCCGCCACCTGCTGGTTCTCGCGGAAGGTACCGGCCTGGCGCAGCATGTGGTCGACCAGCGTGGTCTTGCCGTGGTCGACGTGCGCGATGATTGCGATGTTGCGAATGGCCATATGTATCTCGGTCCCGTGCGGGCTCGATCGAAGTCTAGGTTTCACCAAACGAAAGCGGGCGCCTCTTACGGGAGGTGCCCGCCCTCGGTGTGCAGCCATGTAAAATAACGGGTTTACCTCCCGCGGTCCACCCCCGGAGCTGTTTGCTGGCTGAGGCGACGGGAGAGTTGACAGCAGACTGTCAAACGCCTATCGTTCCTCCGCAGATGACAGGATGCTGTCATCATCCACTCGCGCCCCGACCGGAGGATCTCATGGAGCAGAAGACCGTGCACCTGTTCGTGCTGGACACGATGGCGGATTGGGAGCCGGGATACGCCGTCAGCGGGATCAACCAGCCGGCATACCAGACGAATCCCGGGCGCTATGTGGTGCGCACCGTGGGCGCCACCCGCGACCCGGTGCGGACGATGGGCGGCGTGACGATCCTCCCCGACTTCGCGCTGGACGAGGTGACGCCGGGCGAGAGCGCGATGCTGATCCTTCCCGGCGCGGAGACGTGGGACCGGGGGGAGCACGCCCCGGCGGCTGAGAAGGCGCGCGAGTTCCTGGAGGCGGGCGTGCCGGTGGCCGCCATCTGCGGCGCAACGTCGGGCCTCGCGCGGTGCGGGCTCCTCGACTCACGGCCGCACACGAGCAACGCGCCGGAGTACCTGGCCGCCGCGCCCGGCTACGCGGGGCAGGCGCACTACGCCGGCGGCCCCGCCCTGCGCGACGGCGACCTGATCACGGCGAGCGGCACCGCGCCGCTGGACTTCGCCCGGCTGATCTTCGAGCGGCTGGAGCTGTACGCGCCGCCCGTGCTGGATGCGTGGTACCGGCTGTACAGCACCGGCGACGCGTCCGCGTTCTACGCCCTGGAGGGGGGCGGCGAAGCGTGAGCGAGGCTCCGCGCCTGGTCCGTTCGGCGGCGGGCGACGCGCTGACGGAGCTGCTCCTGCGCGTCTTCCGCCTGAACGGGCTCTTTCTCTCCGAAGCGGAGGAGATCGCGCGGCCCACGGGGCTGACGCCGGCGCGGTGGCAGGTTCTGGGCGCCGTTCTCCAGCAGCCGCGCACCGTGTCCGGGATCGCGCGCGTGATGGGCCTCACCCGGCAGAGCGTGCAGCGCCTGGCCGACGCGCTGGTGGAGGCGGGGATCACCGAGTACGTCGACAACCCCGCCCACCGCCGCGCCAAGCTGCTGCGCCCCACCGCCGCGGGTTGGGCCGCCATCGAGGTCATCCGCCCGCGCCAGTACGCCTGGACGCACCGCGTGACCGCGGACATCGGCGCGGAGGATCTGCGTGCGGCCGTGGCGACGATGGATCGGGTGATCGAGCGGATCGAGGAGATGGAGTAGGGGGCCCTCTCCCCGCTCGTCACCTCGCTGCCCCTCCCCCAAACTGCGGGGGAGGGGCGTTGGGCGTGCATCGGTGCGCGGTGGCTTGGGGCGGCGCGGGGGATGGCACGGGCAGCCACGCGGGGCGGCCCCTACGGGTTTGGGTGCGACCGGCGTGGGTCGCGGTGGGGGCGAGGGCGGGCAGACACGTGGGTCTGCCCCTACGGATCTGTGCGTAGAGCAGGGATCGAGCAGGCGGAGGGTGGGCGCGATGAATCGCGCCCCTACGGATCGATGCGTTTCCGGATGCGGAGGCACCGCGAGGATGGCGGCGATCTCCCCCCTCGCCCAGCAGTTTGGGAGAGGGGGGCCGGGGGGGGGGTGAGGGCTGGGCCCTCAACCCCGCGCCCTCAGCCCGTAGTACGCGATCATCTTGTACACCAGCTTGGCGGCCACGAAGTCCGGCGCCGCGTTGCCGCCGATGGGGGCCAGCTCCACCACGTCCGCGCCCACGACGTTCTTCTCGGTGAAGACGCGGCGGAGGAGCTTCATGGTGGGGTACCAGGTCATCCCGCCGGGCTCGGGGGTGCCGGTGGCGGGCATCAGCGAGGGGTCGAAGTAGTCCACGTCGAAGGTGATGTAGACGTCGTCGCCCAGCGCGTCCATGGCGCGGCCGATCCACTCCTCGTTGTCCCACATCTCCTCGGCGAAGATCGTGGTGATGGCGGGGGCACGCTCGCGCATCAGCGCCCGCTCCTCGGAGGTGATGGCGCGGATGCCGACCTGCACCAGGTCCGCGTCGTCGATGCAGCGGGCCATCACGGCCGCGTGCGAGTAGGGTGAGCCCTCGTACTCCATGCGCAGATCGCCGTGCGCGTCGAACTGGAGGACGGAGAGGCGGCGGCCCTGGAGTCGCGCGGCGTTGGCGAGCACCGGGGCGCTGGAGATCGAGTGCTCGCCTCCCAGCCCGATCACCAGCCGGTCACCGGCGGCCGCGAGGATGGTGTCGTACGCCTCGCGCAGCTCGCGCACGGCCGCCTCGGGGCCGGCGGAGCTGAGGTGGATCGCGGGGAGCGTGCAGACGCCGACTGCCGGGCCGGGCTCGCCGTCCAGCTCCTGGTCGTACAGCTCGATGTAGCGCGACGCCTCCAGGATGGCGGCGGGGCCCAGCTTGGTGCCGCCCTGGTACGACACGGTGGACTCGTACGGGATCGGCAGGATTACCACGCCCGCGTTCTCCCACCCGGCGGCATCGCCTTCAAGGCCCAGGAAGTTGCGGGGCAGCTCCCAGGGAAGGTCCTTCAGCGATTCGGGGAGGTCGTTGCTCATATCGGGTCCGGCGCTCGGGTTCGATGGGATGTGGGCGGGCGCAAAAGAACGGGTGCGCCCCCGTGCGTCAACGGCACGGAGGGGAGGCCGCGTCCCGCCGCAGCCTCCCCTCTTCCGTTCCCTCCCCGCGTCTCCGCGCCTCCGCACTTCCGTCAGGCTACCACGCCGGGCAGGTGAGCCCGTTGTAGGCCACGGTGACGCCCTGCTCCTGGCACTCGGCGCAGAGGCCGTGGATCTCCAGGCGGTGGCGGGTGGGGGCGAAGCCGTGCTCGCGCGAGACCGCGTCCTTGATGCGCAGCAGCTCCGGGCTGCGGAACTCCGTCACCTTTCGGCAGTGGGTGCACACCAGGTGGTCGTGCACCGGCTGCCCGCCGAAGAGGTGCTCGTAGCGCTTGAAGCCGTCGCCGAAGTCGTGGTCCTCCACCAGGCCGCTCCGCACCAGGATCTCCATGGTGCGGTAGATGGTGGCCTTGCCGATCCGCTCGCCCCGCTCCCTGAGGCGCGCCTCGATCTCCTCGACCGAGAGGTGCTCGGTGGTGCTGAACACCACGTCCGCCACCACCTCGCGCTGCTGCGTAACCGGGAGCCCCTGCTGCTTCAGGTAGCGCCGGAAGAGGTGGAGGTACGGCGAGGCCACGGGGGGAGAATCGAAGGTCGCTACCGACATGCTGGGCTCCTTGCGGGAAAGCTCGCCGACTTCACGGCACCCCAACGATAATCATTCTTGTTAGCGGGGGTCAAGCATCCCGGCGAGCTCGGCCAGGAGACGAGTCCAGTCCGCGGGGTCGCCGCCCACGTCGCGCACCTCGGGGGTCTCGGTGCCGCCGCCCAGCCGGCGCACCATCCCGTCCACGATGCGGTCCAGCCGGTCCGCGGGAACGGTGCCCTCTTCCTGGCGCGTGTCCACGCGGCGCGTCTTGCCGCCCTTGAGCGCCTCGGCCTCGTACGTGAGCGTGTGCAGGGTGCGGCGCTGCCCCCGCGCGTCGGCCTCGGCAAAGAGGGCGAGGACGGCCAGCCCGCTCTCCCGCGCGCCGAGGGGGCGCGGCGGGAAGATCCACACCTGGTCCACCTGTTCGGGCGGCGTCTGCTCCGCCGCGGCGGCCAGGGCGGCGGCGAGGTGGGGGTTGGGCGGAAGCAAGGCCGCGCGGGTCAGGCGAGCTGCCGCGAGGCGACCTCGATCTCCACGTAGTGGCGCAGCACGTGGAGGAAGTCCTGCGCGTTGGTGATGACGCCGAACGCCTGGTGGGTGCCGCGGTCCTTGAGCTTGGAAACCACGAACTCCGACGAGTCCACGCAGATGGTGGTAATCGGCCGCACTTCGCCCGTCTCCTCGTTCCACGCGTACGACGGCAGCATGTTGCCGGTGGCGATGGAGTGCAGCGCGGTGGCGATCATGATGACGCCGGTGGCGCGGCGGGTGTGCTCCTTCATCGTCTCCTGGCAGACGATGGCGTCGGTCAGGGTGTCCGGGAGGGGGCCGTCGTCGCGGATGGAGCCGGCGAGGACGAAGGGGACGCCGGAGGTCACCAGCGCGTGCATGATCCCCTCCTTCACCACCCCCTGCTCCACCGCCGCGCGAATGGAGCCGGCCGCCCGCACGCGGTTGATGGCGCGCATGTGGAAGCCGTGCCCGCCCAGCATGGGGAGGCCGCGCGAGTTCATCCCCAGCGTGGTGCCCATGGTGGCGGACTCGATGTCGTGCACCGCCACCGCGTTGCCCCCGAACATCACTCCCACGTAGCCGTTGCGGATGAACCAGGCCAGCGTGTCGCGCCCGCGGGAGTGCAGCACGGCGGGGCCCACCACCCACACGAAGCAGCCGCCGCGCTCCTTCTCCTCCACCAGGATGCGCGCCATCTCCCCGTAGTCGGTCGGCTTCTCGCGCGACACCTCGCTCGACATGAACTTGAACTCGCCTTCGGGGCCCTGGTCCGGGTCGCCCATCAGCCCCGCCACGTGCACGAAGATCCCCTGCGAGCCGTCCTCGGCCATCCCCATAGCCACCTTCTGGCCGGCGCGCACGTAGCGCCCCTCCAGCACCCGCGGCACGCCGTCCGGGTCCAGCACCAGCGCCGCGTCCATGCGCGGGTCGCGCGGGAGCCGCCACTCCCCACCGGTGTGCACGTAGGTGGGGAGGTTGGTGGTGGAGAAGAAGCCTTCCGGAAGGACGCCGTCGGCGGGCGCGGGGGCGAAGCGTGCTTCGGGCGCGGACTGGAAGCGCGGCTGCGAGAAGTCCGGTGCGCGGTACATGGGAGAACGATCTCGGCTGGGGTACGGAGGGCCGCTCGGGCTGTGCGAACGCGGGCGTCCGCGCGGCGCGGGGCCGGACGGCGGAAGGTAGCGGAGGCCCCCCGCGGCGGACAAGCCGGGGGCGGGGTCTTTCGCTCCGGGGCCAGAGGGTCCAAATTGCGCCCCCGCAACGCACAACCGCAACGCTCCCAACCCCGGAGGCCGCACTGGCTACCGACTGGACGATCGAAGACTCCCGCGAGCTCTACAACGTGGAGGGGTGGGGGGTCGGCTACTTCGAGATCAACGACAAGGGGCACGTCGCCGTGCGCCCCACCCGCGAGGATTCGCGCGAGCTCGACCTCTTCGAGATCGCCATGGACATGGAGGCGCAGGGGGTGCGCCTTCCGCTCCTCCTGCGATTCTCCGACATCCTGCGCACCCGCATCGAGACGCTGACGGACCGCTTTCAGCACGCCATCAAGGAGTTCGACTACGAGGGTGGCTACACCACCGTGTACCCCATCAAGGTGAACCAGCAGCGCCACGTGGTGGAAGAGATCGTGGCGTTCGGGCAGGCGCACGGGGTGGGGCTGGAGGTGGGGAGCAAGCCCGAGCTGCAGGCCGTGCTCGCCCTCACCGAGCGCGCGGACCACCTGATCGTGTGCAACGGGTACAAGGACGAGGAGTTCATGCGCCTGGCCATGATGGGCCAGAAGCTGGGGCACAAGGTGCTCATCGTCATCGAGAAGCTGAGCGAGGTGGAGACGCTCCTGCGCGTGGCCGACGAGATCGGCGTGGTGCCTACGCTGGGGGTGCGCATCAAGCTCACCACCACCGGCTCCGGGCGCTGGAGCGAGACTGCGGGGGAGAAGAGCAAGTTCGGGCTGAACGCGTCGCAGGTGGTGCGCGTGCTGGACAAGCTGGAGGCGGCGGGGAAGCTGGACACGCTCAAGCTGATCCACTTCCACCTGGGCTCGCAGATCCCGGACATCCGCAACATCAAGCTGGGGATGGCCGAGGTGGCGCGCTTCTACGTGGAGCTGCGCACCATCGGCGTGGGGATCGAGTACGTGGACGTGGGCGGCGGGCTGGGGGTGGACTACGACGGGTCGCGCTCCACCTCGTCGGCCAGCGTCAACTACAGCGTGCAGGAGTACGCCAACGACATCATCTACGGCCTGGCGGAGGCGTGCCGCGAGAACGAGATCCCCATGCCGCACGTGATCAGCGAGAGCGGGCGCGCCCTCACGGCGCACCATGCCCTGCTGCTGATCAACGTGGTGGACCTGGAGACGCAGGTGGCCGGCGAGCCGGAGCCGGTGGACGAGGATGCGCACGCGCTGGTGCAGGAGCTGGCGGCGACCCTCAAGGAGGTGGGCGTGCGCAACACCCGCGAGGTGTACCACGACACCTCCTTCGCCAAGCAGCAGATGCAGCTGTTCTTCAACAGCGGCTCGCTTTCGCTGCGGGAGCGCGCCTCGGCGGAGCGCTACTGGCTCGCCATCATGAATCGCGTGGCGGACGAGGCGCGCAAGGACCCGGAGGAGTACGAGGACATCCTCCCCGAGCTGGAGTCGGTGCTGATCGACCGCTACTTCTGCAACTTCTCGCTCTTCCAGTCGCTCCCGGACTCGTGGGCGATCGACCAGCTCTTCCCCATCATGCCGATCCACCGGCTGGGGGAGGAGCCCACGCGGCGCGGCACGCTGCAGGACGTGACCTGCGACTCGGACGGCAAGATCGACAGCTTCGTGGGTTGGCGTAAGGCCAAGCCGTCGTTGGAGCTGCACACCTTCCATCCGGACGAGCCGTACATCCTGGGGATTTTTTTGACGGGCGCGTACCAGGAGATCCTGGGCGACCTGCACAACCTGTTCGGCGACACCAACGCCGTGCACATCCGCCTGGCCGAGGGCGGCTACGAGATCGGCGACCTCGTCCACGGCGACACGGTGACCGAGGTGCTGAACTACGTGCAGTTCAACGCGCAGGACCTGGTGGCGACGTTCCGGAAAAAGGTGGCGAACGCGCGGCTGCCCCGCGCGCAGGCCAACGCCTTCATCGCGGACTACGTGGACGGGCTGGCGGGGTACACGTACCTGGAGTCGGAGGTGGAGTAGGGCCTCTCCGGGGCCCCTCCCCCGCTCGTCACCTCGCGGCCCCTCCCCCGAAAACCATCTGGGGGAGGGGCGCTGGCGTTTGCAGGGGACGTGGATTCTCGCGGGGTCGGGCACGGGCAGCCACGTGGGGCGGCCCCTACAGGGTTGGTGCGGGGGGCGGGGGTCGAGGTGGGGCAAGGGAGGGCGCGATGAATCGCGCCCCTACGACCGGCGCGTTTCCCGATGTGGAGGCACCCGCGGATGGACGGGGGGGAGGGGTGGGAACCCGAAACTTCCCACGCTCCCCCACCGTACCGCACCTCGTCCCGGAAGAGGCCGGGTAACGCACGCACCTGGAAAGCGAGGACACGGTGAGAAATCCTGGCATTGCGGCTCTCCTGAGCTTCCTGATCCCCGGCATCGGGCAGATCTACAACGGCAAGTTCCTGCGCGGGCTCTTCTGGCTGATCGTGACGCCGGGGATGTGGATCGGCACCGGCGGGCTGCTGGGGTGGGTCTGCCACCTGATCGCCGCGTACACCGCGTACAACTACGCCAAGGCCCACCCCTACCGCTGATCCGGGGGGAGGGAAAGACGAAGGGGCGCCCCCGGCAGCGGGGGCGCCCCTTCGTCTTGCCGCGGGCATCGCTCAGCCGGCGCTGCGGGCGGCGGCCAGGACGGGAGGGGCGACCTCGTCGATGCCGCCGGGGATCAGCGCGCCGGCGGCCTTTACGTGCCCGCCCCCGCCGAAGCGCCGGGCCAGGCGGTTGACGTCCGCCGCGCCGTTGGAGCGGAAGGAGACTTTGGTGTCGCCCTCGCCCGTCTCGCGGAAGAGCATCGCCACCTCGGTGCCCTCGATGGAGCGCACGTGCTCGATGAGGCCGTCGAAGTCCTCGCCCGTGGCGCCCAGGCGCGTGGCGGTGTCGGCACGCACCGTCATCCAGGCGATGCGCGCCTCAGGGTCGGTGCGCAGGGTGGCCAGGGCCTCGCGCAGCAGCTCCAGGCGGCGCAGCGGCGCGGTGGCGAACATGCGGCGGTACACCACCTCCGTGTCGATGCCGCGGCCCAGGAGCTCCGCGGCGACGGCGTGGATGCGCGGGGTGGTGTTGGAGTAGCGAAAGGAGCCGGTGTCGCTCACGATCGCCACGTACGCCCCCAGCGCCGAGGCGTGCGGCACGGCGTCGCCCGCCAGCGTGATCAGGTCGTACACCATCTCGCCGGTGGCGCCGGCGGAGGGGTCCTGAACGGCGGTGTCGCCCACCACCTCGCTGCCGGCCGGGTGATGGTCCACCACCAGGGTGCGGTCCGGCGGGAGTCGCTCGGCCAGGGCGCCCACGCGCGGCGGCTCCGAGGTGTCCAGCACGACGAACAGGTCGGCTTCGGCCAGGGCGGCCTCGCCCTCCGGCGTCCCCATCTCCGCCACCACGTCCTGCCGGTGCAGGCAGAAGCGGAAGAGGTCCGGGAAGGGGGTGGGGTTGACGATGGCCACCTCGATGCCGCGCGACTCCAGCCAGGCCGCGAGGGCCGCCTGCGAGCCGCTGCCGTCGCCGTCCGCGCCCACGTGGGTCACCAGCACCACGCGGCGGGCCGCGAGGAGGCGCTGGAGGACGCGCCGCAGCGGGAATGCGCGCGATTCGGGAACGGCGAGGAGGTCGTGGCTCGGCATCAGCGGCGGGCGCAGGGCGTACGCGGGGCGGGATCGCCCCCGGTGCAGCGCGTGGATGGTACGCCCCCGCGCGGCCCGCCGCAACCGTCGCGGCGTACATGTTGGGCGCAAAGAGCCGAACGAGCGCTTGACCGGCGCCACACGGGCGTTACATTGCGCGAAACCCAGAGTAGCTCCACTCGCGCCCCGTGGTCCCGGCGCGCCTGTATCCATCCCCACCGCGGACGCGGTTCCGCCCAGACCGGAGCAGCCATGAACTATTTCGCCCGCAAGAACATCGACCAGTTGCAGGCGGACGCAACCGCGGAGGGCGAGCACGCGCTGAAACGCGAGCTGGGACCGCTGAACCTGGTCTCGCTGGGGATCGGGGCGATCATCGGAACCGGTATCTTCGTGCTCACCGGGACCGCGGCCGCACAGCATGCCGGGCCCGCCATCGTGCTGGCGTTCGTCTTCGCGGGGATCGCGTGCGTCTTCGCCGGCCTGTGCTACGCAGAGTTCGCGGCCATGATCCCCATCGCCGGCTCCGCGTACACCTACGGGTACGCCACGCTGGGCGAGCTGATCGCGTGGATCATCGGGTGGGACCTGATCCTGGAGTACCTGTTCGGAGCGGCGACGGTGGCGGCGGGGTGGTCGGGGTACGTCAACTCCTTTTTGCGTGACCTGGGGGTCGTGCTCCCCCCCAGCCTCACCTCGCCTCCGGGAGAGCTGGTGCAGGCGCCCGGCTCCGAGACGTGGGTGCGCAAGACGGCGGCGCTGGCCGAGTCGCTCTCCAAGCAGGGGGTGGACATCAACACCCTGCCGCAGGCGAACGGCGGCTTCAACGCCATCGCGGCGATCGGCATCTTCGCGGTGACGGTGCTGCTGGTGGTGGGGATCAAGGAGTCGGCCCGCTTCAACAACGCGGCGGTGCTCATCAAGCTGGGCGTGGTGACGGCGTTCATCCTGGCGGGCGGCTACTACGTGCTCACGCACTGGGGCCAGACGGTGGACCACTGGACGCCCTTCATCCCGGCCAGCACCGGCCCGGGGACGTACGGCTTCAACGGCATCATCGCGGCGGGCGGCGTCATCTTCTTCGCCTACATCGGCTTCGACGCGGTGTCCACCACGGCGCAGGAAGCAAAGAATCCCCAGCGGGACATGCCCATCGGCATCCTGGGGTCGCTGATCATCTGCACCGTGCTGTACATCCTGGTGTCGGGGATCATGACGGGGATCGTGGAGTACCCGCGCCTCAATGTGGGCGAGCCGATCGCCGTGGCCATCGACGCGACGGGGTACACCTGGCTGGCGCCGTGGATCAAGATCGGCGCGATCGCCGGTCTCTCGTCGGTGATGCTGGTGATGCTCATGAGCCAGCCGCGCATCTTCTACACGATGTCGCGCGACGGCCTCCTTCCGCCGCTGTTCAGCCGCCTTCACCCGCGCTTCCGCACGCCCCACATCAGCAGCATGCTGGTGGGCACCGTGTGCGCGCTGCTGGCCGGCTTCTTCGACGTATCGGAGCTGGGCCACCTGGTGTCGATCGGCACGCTGCTGGCCTTCTGCATCGTGTGCGGCGGCGTGTGGTACCTGCGCGTGAAGGAGCCCAACCGCCCGCGCCCGTTCAAGACGCCGTTCGTGCCGCTCTTCCCCATCCTGGGGATCGCGTCGTGCCTGTACCTGATGACGGGGCTGCCGACCGAGGCGTGGACGCGGCTCTTCATCTGGCTGGCGATCGGGATGCTGATCTACTTCCTGTACGGCCGCAGGCACAGCGTGGTGCAGCTGACGGGCGACGAGGCCCACGGCGGGCTGCAGGAGCCCCCGCGCCCCACGTACACGGACGACAAGGACGGCGTCTGAGCCGTTCGTGACACGTTGAAGGCGGGCCGGGCGCGGAGTTTCCGTGCCCGGCCCGCTTGCGCTTCCGGCTTCTTTCAGCCATCCTATCGCGCGCGTCACGGCGCCCGCGCTGTGCGCCCCCTCCCCTGCCCCACGGCGGCCGGACGGGTGTGCAAGCGGGCGCGTCCTTTTTTTCAGTAGCCCCAACACCGTTCACATGCATCCGATCGCATACGCTGTCCCCGCCCTTGGGGTGCTGGCCCTGGTCTACACCTTTGTGATGTCCGGCTGGGTGTCGAAGCAGGACGCCGGCAACGAGCGCATGAGCACCATCGCCGGGTACATCGCCGACGGCGCCCGCGCGTTCCTGAACGCGGAGTACCGCGTGCTGGCGATGTTCGCGGTGATCGCCTCGCTCTTCCTCGGCTACCTGAGCTTCGCCGACGAGCGGTCGCACCCGCTGATCATCGCCGCGTTCCTGATCGGCGCCCTCTTCTCGGCCGTCGCCGGGCGCATCGGGATGATCATCGCCACCAAGGCCAACGTGCGCACGGCGCAGGCGGCGCGCACCAGCCTGTCCAAGGCGCTCGACGTGTCGTTCGCGGGCGGCTCGGTGATGGGGATGGGCGTCGCGGGCCTGGCGGTGCTGGGCCTGGGCGGCCTCTTCATCGCCTTCTACGGCTTCTTCGTGGACGGCGCCTCGCCCAACGGCTTCGAGATGGAGCGGGCGCTGGAGGTGCTGACCGGCTTTTCGCTGGGCGCCGAGAGCATCGCGCTCTTTGCCCGCGTGGGCGGCGGCATCTACACCAAGGCGGCCGACGTGGGCGCCGACCTGGTGGGCAAGGTGGAAGCCGGCATCCCCGAGGACGACCCGCGCAACCCCGCCACCATCGCGGACAACGTGGGCGACAACGTGGGCGACGTGGCCGGGATGGGCGCGGACCTCTTCGGCTCGTACGTGGCCACGATCCTGGCGACGATGGTGCTGGGCCGCGAGGTGGTGGCCCGCGGCGACAACTTCGGCGGGATGAGCCCCATCCTGCTGCCGATGGTGATCGCGGGGCTGGGGATCGTCTTCTCGCTGGTCGGCATCCTGCTGGTGCGCATCAAGGAGGGCGGCGACGTGCAGGCCGCGCTCAACCGCGGCAACTACGTGTCGATCCTGCTCACGGCCGTCGGCTCGTACTTCCTGATCGTCTGGATGCTCCCGGACACGATGCGGATGGGCCGTACCGGCTCGCAGGAGTTCAGTCCGATGGGGGTGTTCGGCGCGGTGGCGGTGGGGCTGGCGGTGGGCGCGCTGATGAGCATGATCACCGAGTACTACACGGCGATGGGCAAGCGCCCGGTGAACACCATCGTCCAGGGGTCGGCCACCGGCCACGCCACCAACGTGATCAGCGGGCTCGCGATGGGGATGGAGTCCACCGCGCTCCCCATCCTCGTACTCGCCGCGGGCATCATCGGCTCGTACGAGTTCGCGGGGCTGTACGGCGTGGCGATCGCCGCGGCGGGGATGATGGCGACGACGGCGATGCAGCTTGCCATCGACGCCTTCGGCCCCATCGCGGACAACGCGGGCGGCATCGCGGAGATGAGCGAGCTTCCCGCCGAGGTGCGGCAGCGCACCGACATCCTGGACGCGGTCGGCAACACCACCGCGGCCACCGGCAAGGGCTTCGCCATCGCCTCGGCGGCGCTGACCTCGCTGGCGCTCTTTGCGGCGTTCATGGGGATCTCGGGGATCGAGGTCATCGACATCTCCAACGCGCGGGTGCTGGGCGGCCTTTTCGTGGGTGCGATGATCCCCTTCATCTTCTCGTCGCTGGCGATCGCCGCGGTGGGGCGCGCGGCGATGGCGATGGTGCAGGAGGTCCGCCGCCAGTTCCGCGAGATCCCGGGGATCCTGGAGGGCACGGGGATGCCGGAGTACGGCCGCTGCGTCGCCATCTCCACCAATGCCGCCATCCGCGAGATGATGCTGCCGGGCGCCATCGCCCTGATCGTGCCGGTGATCGTGGGCTTCGCCATGGGGCCCCAGGTGCTGGGCGGGCTGCTGGCGGGGGTGACGGTGTCGGGCGTGCTTATGGCGATGTTCCAGTCCAACGCCGGCGGCGCGTGGGACAACGCCAAGAAGTCGTTTGAAAAGGGCGCCATGATCGACGGCGCGCTGGTCTACAAGGGTTCGGACGCGCACAAGGCCGCCGTGACCGGCGACACCGTGGGCGACCCGTTCAAGGACACCTCCGGCCCGTCGATGAACATCCTGATCAAGCTGATGTCCATCATGTCGCTGGTGATCGCCCCGCACATCGCCGTGCGCACGCCCGGCGAGTCGCCGGTGCGCGAGCCCGAGGCGCGGGCGCCGGTGGAGGCGCCCGCGGTGGCTGCGGCGGCGCCTGCGGTTGCGGTGGTGGCGCGGTAGAGGGCCCCCTACCCCCAGCCCCAGGGACCCTCACCCCCGGCTCGTTACACTCGCCTGCCCCTCTCGCGATAACAGGAGAGGGCTGTGCCCTCTGTTATCGGGAGAGGGGGCGTATGTCGTTGCCAGGCGCGCAGATCTCGTAGGGGCGCGATTCATCGCGCCCGTGTCACGGGGCTGCACCGCAACCGGCGGCACTCGAGACCGCTTCAGCGGTCTTCCCGTGGTTCCAGTTGGGGGATTCATCCCCCGGGCGATCACGACCGCCAGAAAGAAGGGCGGCCCCACACCGGGGCCGCCCTTTCGTTCGTTCTGCCGGCGCGACGCGCCTACCGCCAGTCCATCAGCATGCGGCGGATGGTGTCGCGGTGGGTGCTCTCGTCCACGATCAGGTCCTCGAGCTGAATCTTGATGGCGATCTCGCCCACGGCCTCCGCTTGCTCGATGCGGCGGGTGTAACGCTCGATGGTGTCGACCTCGCCCTGCAGGGCGTTCTCCAGCATCTCACGGTTGTTCCTGGCCATCGGCACGGGCGCAGGCACCACCGTGGGCGTGCCACCGAGCGCGACGATCTTGTCGGCCAGAAGGGCGGCGTGGCCCAGCTCGTCCGGGATCTCAGCCTCAAAGAAATCGCGCAGCTCCTGCCGGTTGGGGCCCGTCACCAGCGCGGCGTAGGTCCGGTACAGGATCACGGCCTGGTATTCGGCCGCCAGGTCTTCGTTCAGCCCATCGATCAGCGCCTTCACATCCGACATTGTTCCTCCCACGGTAAGCGTTTGTGGTCCAGAGAGTCCTGAGTGCTAAGTGCTAAGTCCTGAACTCCTCACTTAGCACTTAGCACTCAGCACTTAGCACTTCCTTACGGCACCACCTCCCGGCGTTCCTCCGCTGATCGGTAAGCGGCTTCCACCAGCCTCAGGAGCTGCACGTGCTCGCGGGCGGACGAGTCCGGCGGCTGTTCGCCGCGCACCACCTCCACGAAGTGCTGCAGCTCGCTGCGGTACGAGGCGGTGAACAGGTTCTCGCGGCCCGGGGGGAGCTGCGGCGTAACCTCGGTGAGGCCCGTGGACATCTCGCGGTACACCGCCAGCGGCGAAAGCGACGCGGAGCCGGCCGAGCCGAGCACGTGCAGGAACTGGCGGTCGCGCGCGGAAAGCAGGTTCCAGCTCGCCTCCAGGTTGATCACGCGGTCGCCCTCCAGACGCAACAGGAGGGCCGCGGCATCCTCCACCTCGCTGCCGGCCGGGCGGTGCATCTGGGCCGAGATGCGCTCGGCTTTCGGGTGGTCAAGGATCCAGAGCGCCAGGTCGAGCATCTGGATGCCGAGGTCCATGAAGGCGCCGCCGCCCGCCGCCGCCTTGCTCTCGCGCCAGGTGCGGCCGCGCGGCTGCGCGCGGTTCAGCC
This sequence comes from Longimicrobium sp., assembly GCA_036389135.1. Taxonomy (NCBI): domain Bacteria; kingdom Pseudomonadati; phylum Gemmatimonadota; class Longimicrobiia; order Longimicrobiales; family Longimicrobiaceae; genus Longimicrobium; species Longimicrobium sp. The sequence goes on along the minus strand of DASVQP010000008.1, from coordinate 40,671 downwards.
ACCCCGCCTTGAGGTAGAAGACGTCGCCCAGCTCGCCGCTCTGCACGAATGAGCGGATGGCGCGGGCATCGGCGCGGAAGCGCTGGTTCATCGCCACCTGCAGCCGCCCCTCGGCGCCCTCCTCGGCCAGCACCCGCTCCACTCCGGCGGCGGTGAGGGCGAGCGGCTTCTCGCACAGGACGAACTTCCCCGCGCGAAGCGCATCCACGACGTTTTCCTCGTGGCGGTTGCTGGGGGTGCAGACCACCACGGCGTCCACGGTGTCGTCGGCCAGGACTTCGTCGGTGTCGCGCGCGCCGCCCGCCACGCCGAAGCGCTCGGCGATGGTGCGGGCGGTGCGCGGGTCCTTGTCCGCGACGGCGGCCACTTCGACGCCGCGCATGCGCGTGAGGATGGGGAGATGCACCACCTGCGCGATGGCGCCCGCGCCCAGCACCGCCACGCGCACGTTGCCGCGCGGGGTCACGGGCGCACCTCCGCGGGCGCGCGGCGCTCGGGGAGGACGATGCTCCCGCCGATGCCCGCGCCGAACCAGTTGACGCCGCCGGCCAGCACGGCGCGCGCCTCGCCGTGGATGCGCAGGCGGCCGATGGGGAACTCCACGCCCGCCATGGCGTTGATCCCCGGTGTGATGGCGTCCAAGATCTCTTCCACGAAGGTGTTGTCGATGAAGTCGCCGCCGCCGTTCACCAGGTGGAGCCCGGCGCCCAGCCCCACGTAGGGCTGCACCCGGAGCGGCCCGCCCACCAGGTACCTCGCGTCCAGATCGATGGACAGGTCGCTGATGTCCACCTCGCCCAGGTCCAGCCCGGGGCACGGGGTGCCGCCCGCCTCGCACAGCTCCTCCACCCGCTGCCGCACGTGGCTGACCTCCTGATCGCGCAGCTCCGTGGCCCAGAAGGTCATCGAGGGCGACACCCGCACCCGCGGTGCCAGCCTTCCAAGGTACGCGTTCAGGTGGAGGCCCGTCGTGGCTTCGCTGCGCGCGGGTACCACCTGGTACAGCGACGCCCCGAACCCCTGGAACTCCAGCGCGCGCAGCCCGAACTGCTGGGCAGCCGCTGGGGCCGCGGCGAGCAGCGCGAGGGCGAGGGTGATGGGTGCGGCGCGAAGCATCGAGGAGTGCGTAAGTGCGTTAGTGCGTAGAACATCGCTGAACTGCATCTCACACGGAGACACAGAGAAACACAAAAAGAATCGGAGAACAACAAACCTGGTTTCCTTTGTGGCTTTCTGTTGTTCTCTGTGTCTCTGTGTGAACCGCTTTTCGTCAGTAGACCTTTCGGATTTCCGTTCCCGGGTAGTACGCGCGCAGGATGGTGCGGTAGTTCTGGCCGGCGCGGGCGCGGCCCATGGCGCCGACCTGGCACATCCCGATCCCGTGGCCCCAGCCGCCGCCCTCGATGACCGCGCCGCCGTCAGGGCTCATGCGGACGTCGAACTTGGAGGAGTTCAGGATGCCGCCGCGCATCGGCGTCAGGATCCAGCGCACGCGGTCCCGGCCGACGGTGAAGCGCCCGGCGTCCGTGTCGATGGCCATCGCGCGCACGCGGCCGGAGGGGGTGCGCGTGAGGACGCGCATGTCGGTCACGCGGGTGATGCGGCGCCCGCGCAGCGAGTCCGCGAGCGTCTTGTTGAGCGTGGAGACAAGCTGCGGACCCGTCCACCGCTCCGTCCAGGTGAAGCGCGAGGAGCTGCGGTCGTAGGCCTCGCCCGTCGCGGGGTTCACGTCCACCACCGAGACGAGGTACGGGATCGGACCCTCGTTCCACACCTCGTCGATGGCGGCGGTGCGGCCCGCGCAGGTCGAGTGGTAGTAGGCGACGATCGGCTGGCCGTTGTACTGCATCACCTCGCCGACCGTCCCAAGCACGGCCTCGGAGATCAGCGGCGTCTCGCCCGTTACGCCGCCGTACACCTGGTCCTCGACCGTCGCGTACACGTCGAAGCCCTGCGTGCTGCGGCGCCCGAGGTAGCGGACGGCGTAGGTGCGCGCGGCGACGGCCTGCGCCTTGGCGGCTTCCATGATGTCTGGCGTGACGCGCCCGAGCTCCTTCGGCACCACGCCGAGGAGGTAGCTCTCCATGTCCAGGCGGTTCACGAGCGTGATGCCGCCGCGCGGGCTCTGCTGCACCAGGAAGACGCCGCGGTACGGGTTGTTGCGCAGCCGCAGGATCCCCTCGGGCGCTTCGACGGTCAGCGGCGCGCGAAGTCCGGACTGCGTCTGCCCGCCGCTGGTGCGCAGGCTGATGCCGTCGGCGGCGGAGGAGAAGCGCACGGTCTCGCCCGAGTTCACCCGCGCCACCACGCGCCCATCCGCGGTGCGCACCATGAAGCGGTCGTCCGCGCCCACTTCGACGGATGCGCTGTCCACCACCAGCCCCACGCGCACCGGCGTCGCCAGCGTGGTGACGGCGTCGGGGACCCGGGCCGGGGGCGCCGGAGGCGCCAGCGGCGGTGCGGCCGGGGGCGCGGCGGGCGGGAGCGGCGCGGGGAGCGGACCGGGTGCGGCTGGGGGCGGAGCGCACGCGGCGGCGCCCAGCAGGAGCGCCGCGGCGGCGCTATGCCAGGGCTTCACGGAGCGCCTCGCGGGAACGGTGGATCGTCTCGTCGACATCGGAATCGGTGTGGGCTGTAGATAGGAAGCCGGCTTCGAAGGCGCTCGGCGCAAAGAAGACCCCGCGCCGCAGCATTCCGTGGTAGAACCGCTGGAAGAGCGCCACGTCGCTGGCTTTGGCGTCTTCGAACGAGCGGATGGGTCCAGCGGCAAGGAACACGCCCCACATCGAGCCCAGGCTCCCGCCCGACATCGGCACCCCCATCTCCGCGCCCACGCCGAGCAGCCCGTCCACCAGCCGCCGCGTGCGCCGCTCCAGCTCCGGGTACGGGTTCTCGTCGCGCAGGATGCGCAGCTGCGCCAGCCCGGCCGCCATCGCCAGCGGGTTGCCGCTGAGGGTGCCGGCCTGGTACACGGGGCCCACGGGCGCGATGTGGTCCATGATGTCGCGCCGCCCTCCGTACGCGCCAACGGGTAGGCCCGCGCCGATCACCTTCCCCAGCGTCGTGAGGTCGGGGCGGATGCCGAAGCGCTCCTGCGCGCCGCCGAGCGCCACGCGGAACCCCGTCATCACCTCGTCCAGCACCAGGAGCGAGCCGTCCGCCTCCGTCATGCGCCGCAGCCCCGGGAGGAAGTCGTCGTCAGGCGCGATGAAGCCGGCGTTCCCCACCACCGGCTCCACGATCACGCACGCGATCTGGCCCGGGAAGGCGCGGAATGCCTCCTCCACGGCCGCGAGGTCGTTGTAGGGCGCGGTCAGGGTGAGCTTCGACAGCTCGGCGGGGACGCCGGGGGAGTTGGGGAGGCCGAGCGTGGCGACGCCGGAGCCCGCCTTCACCAGGAAGGAGTCGCCGTGGCCGTGGTAGTTCCCCTCGAACTTCAGGATCATGTCGCGGCCCGTGGAGCCGCGGGCCAGGCGCACGGCGGACATCGTCGCCTCCGTGCCGCTGCTCACGAAGCGGAGGCGCTCCATCGACGGAAAAAACTCGCGCACCAGCTCCGCCAGCTCCACCTCGCCGGCGGTGGGCGCGCCGTACGACGTCCCCCGCCCCGCCGCATCGCACACGGCGGCGACGACGGCGGGGTGGGCGTGCCCCAGGATCAGCGGACCCCAGCTCAGCACGTAGTCGATGTACTCGTTCCCGTCCGCGTCCCACAGCCGCGACCCGGCGGCGCGCTCCACGAAGAACGGATCGCCCCCCACTCCGCGAAACGCGCGCACCGGCGAGTTGACCCCGCCCGGCGTCACATCCTGCGCGCGCGCAAAGAGCGCCGCCGACCGCGCACGGGCCGGGTTCTTGCCCTCGCCCCCCGAAACCGAATCCGACATTCAACCGACCTCAAGGATGGAGCGTATGACCAGGCGCCTCGCGTACGCCGTGCTGGCTCTCGCGCTCGTGGTAGCCCCGCTGGCCGCCTGCGACGACGGCATGGACGACCGCCGCGACGGCGCGGAAGAGAACGCCGGCCAGCAGCAGGCCCCCGCGGACACCGCAAAGGCGCCGGGGAGCTAACAGCAGTGCCTAGTGCCTAGTGCCTGCAGTCACTTGGCACTGAGCACTCGGCACTGGGCACTTTCTTCAAGACCGGAAATTCCCGAACGACAGCTCGATCCCGAAGTCCTCCTTCTTGAGCGCCGCAATCACCGACTGCAACTCGTCGATGGAGGGCGACGTCACGCGCACCTGCTCGTCCTGGATCTGCGCGCTGACCTTTTTGAAGCCGGCGGCCTTGATCGCCTTCACGATCTCCTTCCCCTTTTCGGTGGAGATCCCCTGCACCAGCGTGATCGTCTGCCGCGCCTTGCCGCCGAACGCCTCCTCGACTTCACCGTAGTCGAGGTTGCGCACGGGCACGCCGCGCTTGATCAGCTTGGTCTGGATGACGTCCACCAGCGCCTGCAGCTTGTACTCGTCGTCGGAGAGGAGGGTGAGCGTCCCGTCCTTTTTGCTGAACTCGATTTCGGCCGTGGAGCCCTTGAAGTCGAAGCGCTGCAGGATCTCCTTGCGCGCCTGGTTCAGGGCGTTGTCGACCTCCTGGAGGTCCACGGTCGAGCTGATGTCGAAGGTGGCCGTCTTTGCCATGGTCTCGGTCCGGGTGGATGGGGTCGGCGCCAATGTAGGCCGGCGGCCGGGGGCGGAGCAAGGCGGGTTGCCCTCACCCCCCGGCCCCCTCTCCGCCTTCCCGTGGTAGGGGCGCGATTCATCGCGCCCGCGCTCGCCCCCGCCACGAAGGCTGCCACCAACGACAAAGGCCCCGTGCCGGGGATTTCCGGTCGGGGCCTCCGTCATACGCCGTGCGCCGCTTACTGTTCGAACACCTGCGTGCCCTGCGGCGGCGTGAAGCTGAACAGGTTGTCCGGGATCGTGCCGTTGACGCGGATGTTGCGCAGCTCCACGCGGCGCACCGACTCGTTTTCCTCGGTCATCTCGAAGCGGCGGACGGTGTAGTCGTCCTTGTCCACCCAGATGCGCAGCACCTTGTACGGCGACGCCTGCCGCGGGACGAGCGTAAGCGCGTGGCTGTCGTGCCCGTCCACCACCTCGCTGCGGTTCAGCGTGGCGACGAAGCGCGCGGCCGCGTTGCCGATGAACTGCCGCTGGAGGTCCACCGCGCCGCCGCCCTTGGCGATGCTGGTGCGGATCACCTGCGTGCGGTCGGTGCTCGGGTAGTAGAGCCAGAAGTAGCGCCCGTCCGCCACCATCACGTCGCCGGCGGGCTGGGTGAAGCGCATCAGGAAGCGGTCCGGCTTGCGCTGGTACAGCTTGCCCGCGCTGTTCTGGTTCTGGTTGAGGAGCGGCACGCGCAGGCTCTGCACGAAGTCCGCCTCCAGCGTGCGGATCGCGTCCGCGCGCTGCTCGGTACGACGCAGGATCTCCGTCGCGTCGTCCGTGCTCGCGGCGGTCTGGCCGGCGGCCGGCTTGGCGCCCGGCTGCGCAGCCGGAGCAGTGCCGGCCTGCGCGGGAGCCGCCGACGGTGCACCGGGCTGAGTCACCGCACCGCCGCTCTGGGCCGTGCCCCCGCCGATGGAAGCCGCCGCCGTATCCGCGCCGGCTACCGGTGCCTCCGCGACGGCTGGCGTCTCCGCACGCGGACGCTGCGGCGCCACGCCCTGCGCGGGCGAATCGGCGGAGCTCTCCTGCCCGCCGCATGCCGCCAGCGCCACCAGCAGCACTCCAAAGGAAGCCGAACGAATCATCACCGATCTATCTCCCGAACGAGTTCGAATCGCGTACCGCAAGGTTATGCGTTGCGCTGAGTTACCCCGCCGGCACGCGCACCGTTCCGGTTCTTGGATGCGGGCTGCGCCGCGGCGGCCGGCACGGGCAGCTACTTGGGGCTGTCCCTACGAGGATTTGGTGTGCGGAGCACGGGTCGAGGTGGGGCAAGGGCGGGCGCGATGAATCGCGGCCCCACCACAGATCTCGAAGCCGAGTCCGCGAAGGCGGACTTTGTGCTGTTGTTGCAGCGAGTTCACTCGCCCCAGCCTATCCACCGCAGATCGAATCGATCTGCGTGAAGTCGACGAGCACGTCGCGCGGCTTGGAGCCGTCCGGGGGGCCGAGGACGCCGGCGAAGTGGAGCTGGTCGATGATGCGCGCGGCGCGGCCATAGCCGATGCGCAGGCGGCGCTGCAGCAGCGACGTGGAGCCGCCCTGGTGCTGGATGCACAGCTCGGCGGCTTCGCGGAAGAGCTTGTCGCGCTCCCCCACCGCCTCCTCCGGCTCCAGCTCGCCCGTGTCCTCGGAGGCGCGCACGACGTCCAGGATGTTCGCCTCGCCCGTGCCCTCGGCGAGCTCCAGGCCCGCGGCGAGCGCCTCCTCGCGGCGGATGCGCGCCTGCTCGCGGTACCACTTCATCACCTCTTCCGTCTCCTCCGTCGATAGGTACGCACCCTGGATGCGGATCAGCTCGCTGCTCCCCGGCGGCAGCATCAACATGTCGCCGTTGCCCAGCAGTGCGTCGGCGCCGTTGCCGTCCAGGATGGTGCGGCTGTCCACTTTGGACGAGACGCGGAAGGCGATGCGGCTGGGGAAGTTGGCCTTGATCAGCCCCGTGATGACGTTCACCGAGGGACGCTGCGTCGCCAGGATCAGGTGGATGCCGATGGCGCGAGCCTTCTGCGCCAGCAGCGCCAGCGGCTTCTCCACGTCGCCCTGCACCGTCATCATCAGGTCGGCCAGCTCGTCGATGATGACGACGATGTACGGGAGCGCGCCGCTCTTGTAGAGCCACCGGTCGGGATCACCCTCCTCCCCGTCGGCCTCGGGGGAGCGGATGACGACGCCGCTCTCCACGCGCTTGTTGAAGTCCTGCAGGTTGCGGACGCCGTTCACCGAGAGGAGCTCGTAGCGGCGCTCCATCTCCAGCACCGCCCACTTGAGGACCGCCGCGGCATCGTTGTTGTCCGTGACGACGGGGTGCCGCAGGTGGGGGAGGTCGTTGTACATGCTGAGCTCCACCATCTTCGGGTCCACCATCAGGAACCGGAGCGACTGCGGCGAGTGGCGGTAGATCAGCGAGGTGATGATGGTGTTGACGCACACCGACTTGCCGGAGCCCGTGGCGCCCGCGATCAGGAGGTGCGGCATCTTCGCCAGGTCCGCCACCATCGGCCGCCCGGCGATGTCCTTGCCCAGCGCCAGCGGGAGCGCCGCCTTGCTCGCGCGGAACTGCTGGCTCTCCACCACTTCGCGAAAGAACACCATCTCCGGCGTCGGATTGGGCACCTCCACGCCGACGGCGCCCTTGCCTGGGATGGGCGCTACGATGCGCACCGATGGCGCCTTGAGCGCCAGCGCCAGGTCCGCCTCCAGGTTCGCGATGCGCGCCACTTTAACGCCAGGCGCGGGCGAGACCTCGAACTGCGTGACCACGGGCCCGGTCGTCATCCCGACGATCTCGCCCTCGATCTTAAAGGTTGCGAGCTTGTCGATCAGCACCTTTCCCAGCTTGTCCAGCTCCTGCCGGTTGCGCTGGTCGTCGCGGAAGGGTGCGGCGGTGAGCAGGTCGGACGCCGGAAGATCGCCGGCCGTGGGATCGCCTGCGTCCTGGGGGATCAGCTCCGTCTGCTCGGCCGCGGTGGACCGGGCGACCGGCTTGGCGGCGGCTTTGGCCCTCGCGGCGGGCGCCTTCGTGGGCGGCGCCACGGCGACGGGGTGGTCGAGCACCGTCGCCTCCTCGTCGTCGTAGCTGGCGAAGGCGTCCTCGGGAAGGAAGTCGGCGTACTCCTCCTCCAGCTCAGCCCCGTCGATCTCCTGCTCCGTGTCCGGCATGCGGGCGCCGCGCGAGGGGATGAGGAGGCGCGGATCGGGGAGGCGCAGCGTGGGCGTTGGGATGGAGGTGGCGAGGGTGCGCGCGTGCCCCCATGCCAGCCGCCCGCCGCCGACCGCGGTGCGCAGCGGGTTCCACTTGAGCGTCGCCACGCACAGCCCGGCGAAGGCGAAGAAGAGTACGAGCGACGCGCCCACCGTCCCGATCAGCGACGCCATTCCCCACCCCGCCGCGGCGCCGGTCCACCCGGCCAGCAGCGGCGGCTGCGCCACGCGTCCGATTGCGACGGCGGCGGTGGCGGGCACCAGCAGCATCAGCCCCGTCGCCAGCACGCTCCAGCGCAGTGCGGAGGGCGCCTCCAGCTTGTCGAACGCGACCAGCCCCCACAGTCCCGCGAGCACCGGCAGCGCGACCGCCCCGACGCCCAGGAAGCCGAGGGTGCTGCGCGCGAGCCAGCTTCCCGCCACGCCGACCACGTTGCCGGTGGGAAAGAGCCGCATTCCGGTCGCGCCGAACAGGCCGACCGGGATCAATGAAAGCGCGAGCAGGAGCGCGAGGGCCAGAAGTCCGAGCCCCCACAGCTCGCGCCGCTGCCGGTCGTCGAGGGATAACTGCATGGAGTTCCTGCGGGTGGGGAAGTACGGAAAACGAAGTGCGTTAGTGCGTAAGTGCGCTGACCGATGCCGCCCCTTTCCTTTGTCATCCTGAGGGAGCCGCATCGCAAGGCTCCGCGGCGCACTGCGGGGCTCCTGCGGCGACCGAAGGATCTAGCCGGCGAGGCAAGAGGACAGCGCGATTTGACGGTCCCCTCGGCACGCGCAGTAGATCCTTCGCTCCGCGCCCGAAGTCTGGTGAACGGGCGAGGATGGAGTAGGCGCTTTGCTCAGGATGACGAGAATGGGGGGACGTGCACCGCCCTCTGCGTGAGTCCGCGCAGGCGGACTTCGTGTGGTTCCAGCGGCGAATTCATTCGCTCCTGGACCCCCACGGGATTGCGGTGTGCACGGCGGGGCGCGGAGCCGATTCGGGCGCGGGCGTGATGAATCACACCCCTACCACCAATCCGGCCGTCCCCAACGCACTCACGCACTTCCGTTCAACGTGATGCTGCGATCCTGGAGCACCGGGACCACGTCGCGGAGGTTGGTCTGGGCGCAGAAGGCGAGGTCGGCTTCCAGGCCAACGTCGGAGAGCTGGCGGCCGGCGGCGGTCTGGGCGAAGAGGACCGCCGCGTCGCCGTCCCAGGCGCGGCCCAGGGCCAGGGCCGCGCGGGCACCGTCGTTCATCGTCCACTCCGCGTCCGGGCCCGCTTCCAGCAGGGCGCCGATCATCCGGCCGGCGGTCACCGCGTCGTCCAGGCCGAAGCGGCCCTCGCGGGCCGAGCAGAGGAAGACGGGCTCGGCGCCGGTGCGCACCAGGTCCTCCACCACCGCGTCCAGGTTCAGCAGCGCGCCCACGATCACCCGCGCCGCCCCCGCCGCGGCCGCCATCGACGCCGTGCCGTTGGTGGTGGTCATCACCAGCGTCTTGCCGCCCACCCGCTCGGGGGTGAACTCGCCGGGCGAGTTCCCCAGGTCGAACCCCTCAATGGTGAGCCTGCGCCGCTCGCCGCACAGCAGCACCTCGTCGCGCCCCAGCGTGTTGGCAAGGCGGATCGCCTCCTCGATGGAGGTGACGGGGAAGATGGTGCGCGCACCCGACGCCATCGCCTCCACGATGGAAGACGAGGCGCGCAGCACGTCGATCACCACGACGGTGCGGCCTGCGACCTCGGCGGGGATGGCCTCGGCGGGGGTCATTAACACGTCCAGCCGCATGTCAGGCACCCGCGCGCTCCGCCATCCAACGCTCCAGGAACTTGGTGTCCACGTCGCCGGCCATGAAGCCGGGGTGGTCCATCACCTGGAGAAGGAAGGGGATGGTGGTATGCACCCCCTCGATCACGAAGCCGGCCAGCGAGTGCCTCATGCGCGCGATCGCCTCTTCGCGCGTGGAGGCGTGCACGATCAGCTTCGCCAGGAGCGAGTCGTAGTACGGCGGCACCCGGTACCCGGCGTACACGTGCGTGTCGATGCGCACGCCCGGGCCGCCCGGCGGGTGGAAGACCGAGATGGTGCCCGGCGACGGCGCGAAGTTGCGCGACGGGTCCTCGGCGTTGATGCGGCACTCGATGGCGTGGCCGCGCAGCTGGATCGGATAGTCCGGAATGGAGAGCGGGAGCCCCGCCGCGGCCCGGATCTGCTCCTTCACCAGGTCGAACCCCGTGCACACCTCGGTGACCGGGTGCTCCACCTGGATGCGCGTGTTCATCTCCATGAAGTAGAACGACCCGTCGTCGTTCAGCAGCATCTCGATGGTCCCCGCGCCCACGTAGTCGATCGCCTTGGCCCCGCGCACCGCCGCCTCGCCCATGCGCGCGCGCAGGTCGTCGTCCAGTGCCGGGGAGGGAGCCTCCTCCAGCAGCTTCTGGTGGCGGCGCTGGATGGAGCAGTCTCGCTCGCCCAGGTGGATGACGCGGCCGTGGCTGTCGCCCAGGATCTGGAACTCGATGTGGCGCGGGCGGGCCAGGTACTTCTCCACGTACACGGAGTCGTCGCCGAAGGCGGCCGCCGCTTCGTTCCTGGCCATGGTGAAGGAGCGCGCAAACTCGTCCGCGTCCAGCGCCACGCGCATCCCCTTCCCGCCCCCGCCGGCCGCCGCCTTGATGAGCACCGGAAAGCCGATCTCCTCCGCCTTCGCCAGCGCCTCGTCCACGTCGGCGATGGCGTCGGTGCCGGGGACGATGGGGACGCCCACCTCGCGCATGGTGCGGCGCGCGGTGGCCTTGTCGCCCATCATGCGGATCTGCTGCGGGGTGGGCCCGATGAAGGTCAGCTCGCTGCGCTCGCAGATCTCGCTGAACTCCGCGTTCTCGGCCAGGAAGCCGTAGCCGGGGTGGATTGCGTCCGCGCCCGTGATCTCCGCCGCGGCGATGATGCGGGGGATGTTGAGGTAGCTTTCGCGCGCGGGCGGCGGGCCGATGCACACGTCTTCGTCGGCGAAGCGCACGTGCAGCGACTCGCGGTCTGCCTCGGAGTAGACCGCTACGGTGCGGATCCCCAGCTCCTTGCAGGCGCGGATGACCCGCAGGGCGATCTCGCCGCGGTTCGCGATCAGGACTTTACGGAACACGTCTCTCGGGGATTTATCGGTCGGAACGGGGGGAGGCCGGCGGCCCGCCCCAGGTTTCCTGCTCGCCGCTCTCCACCCCGGAGGCGCGCAGCGCGAACTCCGAAGGGTTGGACGCGTAGTGCATCGCCCACTCGTACGTGATGGCGCCGCGGCGGTACAGCTCGAGCAGGCTCTGGTCGAACGTCTGCATCCCGTACTGCACGCGGCCGTCCGCGATCAGCTCGGGGATGCTCTGCGAATCGTCGCCCGTGCGGATGAGCTGCGAGATGGCGGCGGTGTTCACCATCACCTCGGCGGCGGGGACGCGCCCCGGCCCGTCCGCGCGCGGGATCAGCCGCAGCGACACGATGGCGCGCAGGGCGTTGGACAGCACCCCGCGGATCTCCGCGTGCTGGTGCGGCGGGAAGAACGAGATGATGCGGCCGATGGTCTGCGCCGCGTCCGTCGTGTGGAGGGTGCTCATCACCAGGTGCCCGGTGTCCGCCGCCTTGAGCACCGTCTCCATCGACGGGCGGTCGCGGATCTCGCCGAGCATGATGACGTCCGGGTCCTGCCGCAGCACGTGGCGCAGCGCGTCGTGGAAGGAGTGCGTGTCCGTCCCCACCTCGCGCTGGCTGATGATGGCCTTCGTGTCGCGATGGAGGAACTCGATGGGGTCCTCCACCGTGACGATGTTGACCGCGCGCCGCTCGTTGAGGTGGCGGATCATGGCGGCCAGCGTGGTGCTCTTGCCGCTCCCCGTCACCCCCGTCACCAGCACCAGCCCGCGGGGGAGGAGGGCGATCTGCTGCAGCGCCTCCGGCAGCTCCAGCGTGTCCAGCCCCGGCACTTCCATGGGGATGGCGCGAAAGGTCATCCCCAGCGTGCCGCGCTGGTGGAAGATGTTGGTGCGGAAGCGCCCCAGCCCGCTCACGCCGATGGCGAAGTCGATCTCCTTCTTCTCGGCGAACTCTTCGCGCTGGCGGGGGTTGAGCGTCTGCTCGGAGCAGCGCTTGAGGTCCTCCGGACGCAGCGTGGCGAGCGCCGTCTCCACCAGCTCGCCCTGCACGCGCAGCATGGGCGGGCGGCCGACCTTGAGGTGCAGGTCGGAGCCCTGGCGCCGCACCAGCTCGTCCAGCGCTTCGCGAAGTACGAACTCGCGCTGCGCCGGGCGTGGCGGCGTTTCCGCGCTGCGGACCGCTTCGGCCATGGTCAGGCCGCCGGCTCGATGCGGAAGAGGACCTGCCCGTACTCCACGGGCTCGCCGTTCTCCACCAGGATCTCGCGCACGATGCCGGCGACGTCGGACTCCAGCTCGTTCATCAGCTTCATCGCCTCCAGGATGCACAGCGTCTGCCCCTTGGCGACGCGCGTGCCCAGCTCCACGTAGGCCGGGGCCTCGGGCGCGGGGGAGCGGTAGTACGTCCCCACCATGGGGCTCTTGACGTCCACCAGGTTCCCGGCCGCGGCGGCCGCCTGCGCCGCACCGCCTGCCGCGGGCGCCGCGGAGGCCGCCGCCGCAGGAGCCGCCGCGGGCGCGGGCGCGGGCACGGCGGCGTGCACCACCTGCGCGGGGGCCGCCGCGGCGCTCACGGGCGCGGGGGGCGGGGTCTTGTGGATGCGGATGCGGGTTCCGCCGCGGGCGATCTCCAGGGAGTCGATCCCGCTGTCGTCCACCGCGCTGATGAGGCCGCGGAGAAAGTCGAGGTCGATCATTTCGCGCGCTCGATGTACTTGTCTTCGCGCCGGTCGACGCGAATGAGGTCGCCCTCGTTGAGGAAGAGCGGCACCTGCACCACGGCGCCGGTCTCCAGCGTGGCGGGCTTGGTGCCCCCGGTGGCGGTGTCGCCGCGCACGCCCGGGTCCGTCTGCGTAACCTGCAGAGTCACAAAGAACGGCAGCTCCACGGCGATCACGTTCTCGCCGTGCACCAGCCCGTCGCACTCCATCCCTTCCTTGAGGTACTTGAGCTGGTCCTCGCCCAGCACCGCCGCCGCGATCGGGATCTGGTCGTAGGTCTGCTGGTCCATGAAGTAGTAGAACTCGCCGTCGTTGTACGAGTACTGGATCGGCCGGTGCTCGAGCCGCACCTCCTCGATGCGCTCGCCCGCGCGGAACGTCTTCTCCAGCACGTTGCCGGTGAGGACGTTCTTGAGCTTGCTGCGCACCACGGTGTTCCCCTTGCCGGGCTTGTGGTGCTGGAACCAGAGGATGCTCCACAGCACGCCATCCATGCTGATGACCATCCCGTTGCGGAAATCGGCCGTCGTTGCCACTGAAATCTCCTAAGTTTTTGTGCCGACTGAAGTTTCGGTTTGGTAGTCCTAAGTGCTAAGTGCTAAGTGCTGAACTGGAACACCCAGGACTTAGGACTTAGCACTTAGGACTTCTGTTCGTTCTCCAAAAGCTCCACCAGCGCCCGCAGCCCCAGCCGGTAGCTCTCCGCGCCGAAGCCGGAGACGATGCCGACGGCGCCGGCGGCGAGATACGAGCGGTGCCGGAAGCGCTCGCGGGCGAAGACGTTGCTAAGATGCACCTCCACGTAAGGACGCGCCACTCCCGCCAGCGCGTCGCGCAGCGCGATGCTGGTGTGCGTGTAGGCGCCCGCGTTCACCACGAACCCGCCCACGCGCCCTGCCGCCTCCTGCACGTGGTCCACCAGCGCGCCCTCGTGGTTGGATTGAAAGAACTCCACTCCCACGCCCAGCTCGGAGGCCAGCGACGCCACTCCGGCGTTCACGTCGTCCAGCGTCGCGCTCCCGTACAGCGCGGGCTCGCGCGTGCCCAGGAGGTTGAGGTTGGGGCCGTGGACGACCCCGATCCTCAACGCTTGAGGCTCTGCAGCCACGCCTGGAAGCTCTCCAAGTCCTCGTCGTCGTCCGCCGCCGCGTCGGCGGCCGGTGCCGCCGGGGCCGCGGGCTGCGGTGCGGGGGCCGGCGGCGGCGCGGGCGCGGGGGCCGGCTCCGAGAAGAAGTCCTCGAACGAGAACCCACCCACCGGCTCCGCGGGTGCCGGGGCCGGCGCGGCCTCCGCGGCCGCCGGCGGAAGGTCCAGCGCCATCTCCCACGGCATCGGCTCGTCCGCCGCGTCCCCGGCACCTTCCGTTCCCGCGGGCGCGAAATCTTCCACAGGCGGCGCGAACTGATCCGCGTCCGGCTCCGAAGCGGCCACCGGCTCGTCCAGCGCCAGCCACGGAAGCTCGTCGATCGCCCCCGCCGTGTCGTCCGGCGGGAGGATGTCCTCGGTGGGCGCGGCCGGGACCGCCCACGGCTCGTCCTCGTCGTTGGCCGAGGTGAGCTCCGACTCGACGGCCCCATCCGCCATCCAGGGCTCGTCCAGCGGCGGCTGCTCCTCGGCGGCGCCCAGCGTCACGTCATCCCACGGCTCGGCGGGGGGCGGCGCGCCCGCTTCGGGCTCGATGTCGGGCGGGTTGTACTCGAGCGGGGCGGGCGCGGCCGGCTCCACGTCCGTGGCGTACGACTCGTACGCGGGGCTGGCAGTCGCGCCCGGGCGCCAGGAGAGGATCGACCAGAGGTACGCCGCCACCGACTCGCTTCCTTCCGTCCCCTGCTCCGCATCCGTCTGGGCAGTGACGGGCTCCGCGGCAAAGGCGGGCTCCATCTCGAATGCGGCGTCCTCGATGGGGGCGGTGGGCTCCACGGTCGGCGGCATCCAGGCGTCGCGCTCGGCGTCAAAGGGCGCGGCGTAGGCGGGCGCGGCTTCCTCCGCGGGCGCCGTCTCCGCCGCGGGTCCACCGAACCCGTTCGCGAACGACTCGGCAAAGGTGTCGGCAGACGTTTCGCCGCCCTGCGCGCCGATGAAGTCGCTGGCCGGCTCGTCGTGCGCGAAGCTCATCATGGGGAGCGGCGGCGGGGTGCCGGGCTCATCGGCGAAGCTCATCCCGGGGAGCGGCGGCGGGGCGTTGCCGGTCATCGCGGCGTCCACCGCGTCCAGCCACGACGGCGCGGCTTCCTCCTCCTGGACCGAGGCGGGCGCGGGCTTGTCGGCGGCGGGGTTGCGGAGCTCCGTCTCCAGCTCGGCGAGGCGGCCGATGAGGGCGGGCTCATGGCCGCGGCGCGCCACCAGCTCGCGGTACACGTCGGCGGCGCGGTCCACGAAGCCCTGGCGGTAGTACAGCTCCGCCATCGTCTCGGTGACCATCTCCACCTCGTCCTCGCCGACGGCGTCCTCGTCGTGGAAGGAGCGCAGCTCCACCGGCTCGTCCGGCGCGTCGTTGAAGGAGTTCCACCCGGCGTCGGCGGCGGGGTGTGGCTCGGCGGGCGCGCTGCTCCAGTCGTCCGTCAGATCCACCGTGCCGAAGTCGAGCGCGTCCGGCGCCGCGGCGGCGGGGGGGGACTCGAACGGCTCGTCCAGGCTCACGTCGCCCCAGCCGGACAGGTCGGCGGCGGGCTCCTCCGCGGCGGCCGGCGGCGGGAGGCTGATGCCGCCGAAGCCCAGCTCCGGCGACGGCTCCAGCGTGGCGGGCACGTCGAAGCCCGGCGCGTCCATCAGCTCCGGCTCGTCGAACGAGCCGTCGTCGATGCGCGTCTCGCCGTACGCCGGCGCGGGCTCGCCGAACGACGAATCCACCGCCTCGGGCGAGGCGACTCCGCCGTGCTCGAACGGGTCCCATCCACCCGATGGATCGGGAGCGGCGGCCGCGGCGGGGGCGGAGTCGAGTGAATCGAGCGCCTGCCGCGCCTCCGCGCTCATCGGATCGACCGCCAGCAGCTCGCCGTACCAGCGGCGCGCCTCGGCCTGGTCCCCCCCGGAAGCGGCCATCTCGCCCAGCGTGCGCAGGGCGATCAGGTTCTGCGGGTCGATGGAAAGGACGTAGCCGAACTCGTTGCGCGCCTCCTCCGTGGCCCCACGGTCCGCCAGGCAGCGCCCCAGCAGGACGTGCGCGCTCAGGTAGCCCGGGTGCCGCTTGAGGTTCTCGCGCAGCAGCTCCTCCGCCCTCGCCAGATCGCCCGCTTCGCGGTACGCGGAAGCGAGCGGCATGAAGAAGCGCGACGGGTTGCCGTCGTGGCTGCTCCTCAGCTGCTCGATCCGGGCGGCAAGCTCGGGCGAGATGTCGGGCATGGCGGCTCGTGCCTGGGAGGGGTGGTGCGGGCAGGTTTTAGGAACAGGGAACGCAACTTAAGCCTCGCGGCACCATGGGTCAACGGCAACCTCGCGCGGGCGTGCGGGGTACGCGGGGGCACGGGTTGCGGCGAACGGCCGGGGTAAGTATCTTTGCGGCCTTCACTTTCGCCCATCAGGCGGTCCGCAGCACGCTCGCAAACCACATGCATCCGCCGCGATCTCGCGGCGCACTTCCGGAGTTTGACGCCCACATGATGGAGTTCATCCGCAGCAAGGCCGGAAAGTTCATCATCTTTCCCACCGTCGTCTTCTTTCTCCTCTTCATGGTCTGGGGGATCATCGCCGAGACCGGCCAGACCGCGCCCAACGAGCTGGGGAGCGTGAACGGGGAGCCGATCACGGTGCAGGCGTACCAGAACGCGCTGGAGACGCTCACCCGGCAGGCGCAGGAGGGCGGCGCCACGCGCATGACGCCGGAGGAGCAGCGCCAGATCCGCGAGCGCGCCTGGGACGAGCTGGTGACCGATGCCCTGCTGCGCCAGGAGATGGAGCGCCGCGGAATCAACGTGACGGACGGCGAGATCGTGCTGGCCGCCCGCTCGTTCCCGCACCCGCAGATCTCGCAGCAGGAGATCTTCCAGACGAACGGGCAGTTCGACATCCGCAAGTACCAGTCGTTCCTGGCCAGCCCGCAGGCGAGCGACGAGCTGCTGGCGCAGATCGAGGGCTACTACCGCGCCATGCTGCCGCGCATGAAGCTCCAGCGGCAGCTCGCCGCGGGAGCGCGGGTTACGGAGGCGGAGCTTTGGCGCGCCTTCCAGGACCAGAACGAGCGCGCCACCGTCGAGTACGTGTCGCTCGACCTGGCGAAGCTGGCGCCCGGCCAGGTGAACGTGACCGACGCCGAGGTGCGCGACTTCTTCCGCGACAACCCGGACCGCTTCGAGCGTCCGCGCACGGCGCGGCTGACGGTGGCGTACATCGCCAAGACGCTGACCGACGCGGACAAGCAGGCGGCGGTGCAGAACGCGCTGCGCATCCGCCAGGAGCTGGTGGGCGGCGGCGACTTCGCGGCGGTGGCGGCGCGAGAGAGCCAGGACCCCGGCAGCGCCCAGAAGGGCGGCGACCTGGGGACCTTTGGGCGCGGGCAGATGGTGGGCGCGTTCGACTCGGCCGCCTTCTCCCTCCCGGTGGGCGAGATCTCGCAGCCGGTGGAGACCCAGTTCGGGCTGCACCTGATCCAGGTGCAGGAGCGCACGGGCGACCAGGTGAAGGCGCGCCACATCCTCCTCCCCATCGGCAAGTCCGAGGCGGAGCTGGCCAAGCTGGACGTGCGGGCGGACTCGCTGCGCACCCTGGCGGAGCGCTCCGGGATGAACCTCGCGGCGCGCGCCGTGGGCGCCACTGTGCGCCGCGGCGTCACGGTGACCGAGTCGCTCCCGGTGATCCCCGGCGTGGGCCCGGCGCAGGACGCGCTGGACTGGGCCGCCAACCCCGGCGAGAGCGACGGCAAGCCGGTGATGAGCGACGTCTTCGAGAACGACAACGCGCTGTACGTGCTCCAGCTGGAGAGCTACGCCCCCAAGGGCCGCATGACGCTGGCCGAGGCGACTCCGCAGATCCGCCGCGACCTGATCGTGCGGAAGAAGCGCGCGCAGGCCCGCGTGGCCGGCGAGAAGATGGTGGCCGAGGTGCGCGCCGGGCGCTCGCTGGCGCAGGTGGCGGCGGGGCGCGGGCTGACGGTGGGCGTGGCCGGGCCCTTTGCCCGCGTGGAGCCGAACCCCATCCTGGGGCAGGCCAACGCGGCGATCGGCGCGGCGTTCGGCACCCCGGTGGGCCAGGTGAGCAGCGTGGTGGAGACGCCGACCGGGCTCTTCATCATCCGCCCCACCCAGCGCGTGCCCGCCGACCGCAAGGCGTGGGAGGCGCAGAAGGAGCAGCAGCGCGCCAGCGTGAGCTACCAGATGCAGCAGGGCACCATCGAGCGCTGGCTGCAGAGCGCCCGCCGCAACGCCGAGATCGTGGACAACCGGGAGACGCTCGGCGTTTCCTGATTTTTCCCGGAACAGCGTGAAACCGCCCCGTCCTCCGGCATGGAGGGCGGGGCGTTCTTTCGAAAAAGCCTCACACAGAGACGCAGAGGGGAAAGGCAAGGCACAGAGAACCTCCTCTTCTATCCTTGTAGTTTCCTTCCGTGGCTCTGTGTGAGGCCATCCGTTCTCGCGTTTCGGCTTCTTACAAACGCTTGGCGCGAATCCGTCAGATATCCTCCCTCCCGTGCGTTTCCTTTCGGGTCCGTGCACCCCCCTCCCACATACCTGCAGCAGGAGCCTTCCATGCTACGTACGATGGCGCTTGTCCTCGCCTGTTCCGCGATCCCGGCGGCGCTGGCGTCCCAGACGGTAGCGGGGACGCTGGTGGCGGCGGACCGGGGGGCGCCGCTCGCCGGGGCCACCGTTTCGCTGCTCGACGAAGGGGGGCGGGCGGTGGCGGCCGCGTCGAGCCGGGCGAACGGGGGCTTCACGCTGACCGCGCCCGCCGCGGGACGGTACCGGGTGCGCGCGGAACGAGTCGGCCACGCTTCCACGCTCTCCGCGCCGATCTCGCTGGCGGCGGGGGAAACGTTCACGCTGCGGCTGGAAGCAGGGGGCCGGGGGGTGCAGCTCGAGGGAATCAAGGTGGTCGCGGGCGACCGCGGCTGCGTGGTGAACCCGCGCGCCGGGGCGCGAACCGCCGCCGTTTGGGAGGAGGCCCGCAAGGTACTCTCCGCCACCCGCCTGTCGGAAACGAGCGCGGGCACCCTCTACACCGTCCGCCGCTTCCGCCGCGAGCTGGACGCCTCCACTTCGATGACGCGCGCCGCGCAGGAGGACACCACGCGCGGCATGAGCCTCGACCCCTTCCGCAGCCTCCCGCCGGAGGAGCTGGCGCGCGAGGGGTACGTGCGGCGCGAGGGGCGGGAGAACGTGTTCTTTGCGCCCGACGCGCAGGTCCTCCTCTCCGACGAGTTCCTGAACGGCCACTGCTTCCGCGTGGTGCCGGGGAGCGGCGAGGCGGCGGGGATGATCGGGCTGGCGTTCGAGCCGGTGCGCGGGAGGCGCCTCCCCGACGTGCAGGGCACCCTGTGGCTGGACCCGGCCAGCGCCGAGCTGCGCTTCATGGAGTTCACCTACACGCGCCTCGACGAGATCTCCGTTGACGACAGCTGGGGCGGCACCGTGGAGTTCGACCAGACGGACGCGGGGACGTGGATCGTCAACCGGTGGAAGCTGCGGCTCCCCGTGGTGGGACGGATGGTGAATCCCAGGGGGCGGAGCGTGGCGGATGCGCCGGTGGGGGTCGTCTCGATCTCGGAGGTGGGGGCGGAGGTCCTGGGGGTCGGAGCGACGACCGCGACCGGGGTGGTGGCGGGCACGGTCTTCGACAGCACCCGCGCCGCGCCGCTCGCCGGCGCCGTGGTGAGGCTGGCCGGCACGGGTCACTCCGCGACGACCGACGCGTCCGGAGCGTTCCGCATCAGCGAGGTGCCGGTGGGGCGCTACGAGGTGGAGTTCACGCACCCGCGCGCGGACTCGCTGCAGTGGAAGCCCGACGCCGCACAGGTGGCGGTGGCGGGCTATGAGAGCGCCGTGCACCTGTCGCTTCCGCGGCGCGCGGCGCCCGCCGTGGTCGCCGCCCGCGACTCTCTGCGCGTGGTGCAGCTGGAAGGCGTGACGGCTACGGCGGCGGCGCAGGCGCGCATCCTCTCGCGGCTCGGCTTCTACGAGCGCAAGGAGCGCGGCATCGGAACGTACCTGACGGGCGACGAGTTCCGCGACAAGGGCCGCGGGCGGATCACGGACCACATCACCGGCACGCGGCGGATCTTTGCCACCCCGGCCGGCCCCGACGGGATCATATTCATCCAGAACAGGGGCGGGGGCAGGTGCTGGGTGCCGGTGTTCCTGGACGCGCGGCAGGTGCCGGCGCGGGAGCTGAACCGGTTGCGGCGCGAGGACATCGTGGCCGTGGAGATCTACGAGGGCACCGACGTCCCCGGCGAGTTCAACATCGCCATGCACTACAACAGCGCGGGGCGGCGGCGCGCGTGCGGGGCCATCGTGGTGTGGACGACGCTGGCGCGGTAGACGGCCGGGGGTAGGTCCGGCGGTTGAAACCGCTGCAACAACCGCGGGAAGCCTGCCTTCGCAGGCTCCAGGGGGCGGGATGGGTCCGGGACGGTAGGGACGGTCCGGCGGCTGGTCGCCGGGGGATGAATCCCCCGGCTGGAACTACGGGAAGGCGGCTGAAGCCGGCTCGTGCGGAACGCGGTTCCGCGCGGGCGCCGCCGTCTTCCATTCCCCATTCCCCATTCCCCATTCCCCATTCCCCATTCCCCATTCCCCATTCCCCATTCCCCCGCAGTTCCCTACCCCACCGTCCCGCGCGCGACCTCCGCCTGCACGGACCAGCGGCAGCTCGCGCACTGCACCATGTGCGGCTGCCGCATGCGGCCGAGCTCGGAGTAGTCCTGGGCGGTGCCGCACTTGGGGCAGGGGCCGTGGAGCGAAAGCAGGGTGCGGTGCTCGCGCAGGCGGCCAAACGCGCGAAAGGCGCCCAGGCCCAGCACCAGCAGCACCCACGGGATGTGCGGCGGGATGAAGAAGACGGCGGGCGCCAGCAGCCACCACGCCAGCTCCTTCAGCGCGGCCGTGCGGCGCCAGCGGGGGGTGCGCTCCAGGACGCGGGCGCGCGCCTCCGTCGTCTGGCCGGAGAAGCTGAGGCGCGCGGGGACCTCCGGTACGGTCATCGAGCCTGGGCCACCAGCACGGTCGCGGTGCCCACACCGATGGCGTCCCAGGCGAGGTCGTAGAGGGAGGCGGTGCCGCTTTCGGGGGAGCGGCGGTCGCGCAGCTCCTTGGCGATGCCCAGGCCCATCCCCGCCGCCGCGCCGGCGGTGAGGCTGGGGGTGCGCCCCAGGCCGGCCGCCCGCGCGCCGCTGGACGCCAGGCTGGTGAAGACAAAGGAAACGGCGAAGTGCTTCAGCTTGTCTTCCGCGAAGAAGCGGTCCGCGGGGGTCTCCGGGCCCGTGCCGAGGGAAAGGCACAGGCAGAGCATCAGGTGATTCACGATTCCTCCTCCGTTGCGGCCCACGCGCGCGCCGCGCCCACCGCCCGGCGCCATCCGCGCTGCCATTCCCCACGCGCGGCGTCGTCCGCGGCGGGGGTGAATACCGTTTCCTCGGGGCGCGCCGCATCCAGCTCCTCCGGCGTGCGCCACACGCCCGTCGCCAACCCCGCGAGCCCCGCCGCGCCGCGCGCCGTCATCTCCACCATCGCGGGGCGGCGCACGGGCACGCCCAGCACGTCCGCCTGGTACTGCATCAGCCAGTCGTTCGATGTGGCGCCGCCGTCCACCCGCAGCTCGGAGAGGGTGACGCCGGCGTCGGCCTGCATCGCCTCCACCACGTCGGCGGTGGAGTAGGCCATCGCCTCGAGGGCGGCGCGCGCCAGGTGCGCCCGCGTGCTCCCGCGCGTGAGGCCAAAGAGCGTCCCCCGCGCCCGTGGCTCCCAGTGCGGCGCGCCCAGCCCCGTGAACGCCGGGACGAAGTACACCCCGTCGTTGCTCTCCAGCGAGCGGGCCATCGCGTCCGTCTCCTCGGCCTGCTCCACGATGCCGAGGCCGTCGCGGAGCCACTGCACGGCGGCGCCCGCGATGAAGATGGAGCCCTCCAGCGCGAAGGCGCGCTCGCCGCGCGGTCCGCAGGCGGCGGTGGTCAGCATCCCGTGCTTCGACGCCACGCGCTCGGCGCCGGTGTTCACCAGGAGGAAGGCGCCCGTGCCGTAGGTGTTCTTCCCCTCCCCCGCCGTCCAGCAGCCGTGCCCAAAGAGCGCCGCCTGCTGGTCTCCCGCGATCCCCGCGATGGGGACCTCGCCGCCGAACGCGTCGCCGCGAGTGGTGCCGTAGACTTCGCTGGAGGCGCGCACCTGCGGGAGCACGGCCGCCGGGACGCCGAACAGGTCGAGCATCGCCGGGTCCCACGCGCCGTCGTCGAGCGAGTAGAGGAGGGTGCGCGAGGCGTTGGTCGGGTCGGTCAGGTGCAGGGCGCCGCCCGTGAGCTTCCACACCAGCCAGCTGTCGATGGTCCCCGCGGCCAGCTCCCCCGCCTCGGCGCGGCGGCGCGCGCCGGGGACGTTGTCCAGGAGCCACGAGAGCTTCGTGCCGCTGAAGTACGGGTCGATCACCAGCCCCGTGCGCGCGCGTACGTCCTCCTCGCGGCCGGCATCCTTGAGGGCGCGGCAAACGTCGGCGGTGCGGCCGTCCTGCCAGACGAGTGCGCGATGGAGAGGGCGGCCGGTGGCGCGGTCCCACAGCACGATCGTCTCGCGCTGGTTGGTGATGCCGATCCCGGCGAGCCCCTCCAGCGCGATATCCGCATCCGCGACGGCGGTGGCGGCGACGCGGCGCGTCGTCTCCCAGATCTCCTCCGCATCGTGCTCCACCCATCCCGGCCGCGGAAAGTGCTGGCCGAACTCGCTGTATCCACGCCCCCTCACCCGCCCCTCCACGTCGATCACCAGACAGGTGACGCCGGTCGTCCCTTCATCGATCGCCAGGATCATGTTGATGCGCGGGTGGAGGATGGGGTGCGCCAATAGTACGGCTGGTCGTGCGCCGGAACGATGTCGCACGTCGGGTCGACGGGCCGCCAGAGCGGATCGCGTGGCTCGTCCGCGGCCGGCGGGCGGACGAAGGCGGCCACGCGCGGCTCGCATGCTCCGAGTTCCGCGAAGTTGCGTTGCGCATCCGCCAGGGTGACCGCGTTGGCGCCGCGGGTCGTGGGTTCGCGGAGTTGCGCGGCGTCATCTTCCCAGAAGCAGACCGGGCAGATCTCGTGCGACCCCGGCGCGACGCCGAACACGAGATGTCCGCAGCAGGGGCAGGGGAACCGCTCCGGGCCGGCCCCGCCGCGCAGGCAGGCGGGCGAGCTCAGCGCCACGCGCACGGCTCCGCGAGAGAAGGTGCCTCCATCGCCCTACCCGCGCCGCAGCTCGCCGAATGCGTAGCGCCAGCCGAAGCGCTCGAACAGCTTCAACATGTGCACCACGGGAAGCCCCATGACGGCGAAGTAGTCGCCCTCGATCCCCTCCACCAGCGCGCTGCCGAAGCCCTGGATTCCGTACGCGCCGGCCTTGTCCATCGGCTCGCCGGTGGCGACGTACTCCTCGCAGGTGCGGCGGTCGAGCGCGCGGAAGCGGACGCGGACGCGCTCCAGCCCGCTCTCCACGCGCCCCCCCTGCACCACCGCGATCCCGGTGCACACCTCGTGCTCCCGCCCCGCGAGCCGCGTCAGCATCTCCACCGCCTGCGCCTTGTCGCGCGGTTTGCCGAGCACGTCGCCATCGACCACCACGATGGTGTCCGAGCCGACCACCAGCGCGTCCGGGTTCCCGGCCGCGACGTGCAGGGCCTTGTCGCGGGCCAGGCGCTCGGCGTGCTCGGGGGGAGTCTCGCCGTCGCGGTAGCGCTCGTCTAGGTCGGCGGGGATGGTGTCGAAGACGAGCCCCAGCCGCCCGATCAGCTCGGCGCGGCGCGGGGACTGGGAGGCGAGGACGATGCGGGGTGAGTCGGACATCGGGATCAGCGTTCCAGGACCAGGGTTACGGGGCCGTCGTTGACCAGCTCCACCTCCATCATCGCGCCGAACTCGCCCGTCTGCACCGGTCGGCCGGTGGCGCGCAGCAGCTCGAGGAAGCGCTCGTACAGCGGGATGGCGGTTTCGGGGCGCGCGGCATCCACGAACGATGGGCGCCTTCCCTTGCGCGCGTCGCCGTACAGCGTGAACTGCGACACCACGAGCAGCGCGCCGCCCGCCTCCTCCAGCGAGCGGTTCATCTTCCCTTCGTCATCGGGGAAGATGCGCAGCCCGACCACCTTGTCCGCCATCCACGCGAGCGCCTCCTCGCCGTCGCCCTCCGTGAAGCCGACGAGGAGGAGCAATCCGCGGCCGATTTCGCCGGTGGTGCGCCCCTCGACGGTGACGCGGGCGCGCGACACGCGCTGGAGGACGATTCGCATGCGGGGAAGTTACTGCGGGCGAGGGGCCGGGGCGAGTGAACTCGCGGCAACGACAGCACAAAGTCCCCCTGCGGGGACTCGGCTTCCGCCTCGGGGCGAGTGGCCTGGGTCCGCGAGGGGGACGTTTGCGGCGGCTGCGGGTTCAGCGGGCGCGGGCGGCGTCCTTGCCCTGCTCGCTCAGCACGTCGGCGAGGGCCATGAGGGCGCCCGTACCCGCCGCCAGGATGATGGCCGTGCCCAGCCCGCTGCGGCGGCGCACCGGATAGGGGAGGCGCGGGGCGCCGTGCTCGTTGTGCATCGCCTTGCGGGTGCGGCTCCTCACCACCTTCGACGCCGCCGTGCCGACCACCATCCACAGAAGCTTTCGCGAGAGACTGGCCACTGTTCCATCCTCCTCTTCGGGTTCCGTTCGCGATCGGGCGCGGCGCGTTGCAGGAGCCGGGCCATCAACGCTTTACGCCCACCACCTCCACCATCGGCGGCGACGCGAAGAAGGCCCCGGGGACGCTTTCCCACTCCTTCCACCTCGCATCGAACTCCGCCAGCTCGCCCGCGCTCAGCAGACCCGCCTCTACCAGCGTGGGGAGGAAGTTGTCGAAGAAGGTGCGCGGCCACTGCCAGAACGCCGTCCCCGGCCGCCCGATGCGGCGGATGGGGCGGATGTGCGTGACCCGCAGCCCGCACCGCTCCATCATCGCGGGGAGCGCGGCGCCCACGCTGGGATCGCCGCCGCGCTCGCGCCACGCCCGCACCACCGCGGGGAAGATCCGCGCGAAGGCGGGGTCTTCGGGGGCGATCTGGACGGCTTCGTACTGCGAGTAGTCCTGCACCACGAAGGCGCCGCCGGGCCGCAGCGCACGCGCCACCGCCCGCACCGCCGCCTCCGGATCGGCGACGAAGCAGAGCACCCAGCGCGCGTACGCCCCGTGGAACTGATCGGGGGGGAGCGGCGCCGCGGTGAGGTCGCCCTCCTCGGCGGTGACGTTGGGGATGCCGCGCGCGGCGATCTCCCCCTGCAGGTGGCGGATGAAGCGCGCGGAAAGGTCGATCCCGTGCACGTGCCCCGTCGGCCCCACGAGGCGCGCCAGGTCGAACGACGCGTATCCGGGCCCGCACCCCACGTCCAGGATCCGCTGCCCGGGCCCAAAGCCGGCCGCCTCCCACCCCTCCGCCGCGTACCCGCTCCACACCGCGTGCTGAAACCCGAGCCGCGTCAGCTCGCCGTCGCCGGTGCCCAGGACGTACTCGCGTTCTTGCAAGGCCCTCACCCCCGTCTCGTTACACTCGACTGCCCCCTCTCCCGATAACAGGAGAGGGCTCCGCCCTCCTGTCATCGAGAGAGGGGCTTGGGTTTGCTTCGGCGGGTTTTATGCCGCGCGGAGGGCCCCCCCCGGCCCCCTCCCCCGGCTGCGGGGGCTCAGGGCGGGCGAGGGGGGGAACTCCGCGCGCGCCGCAGGCACCGCACCCGGCCGCACTCGAGACCGCTTCAGCGGTCTTCCCGTGGTTCCAGCCGGGGGCTTCAGCCCCCGGCGATTCATCATCCCCCGGCGGTGCCCGCGGCTACTGCTGGCAGCGGCCGTACGGATCGGGCTTGGGCTTGTCGACCACGGGGCGCGCGTCGCGGTTGGCGACCGCTTCGGCGACGGAGCCGATGAAGCGGCTCACGCGGACGAGCTTGTCGAAGTCGATGTACTGCGGCTCGTCGGTCACCATGTGGTAGTCCGCGTGGCCGCCGGTGGTGAAAAAGGTCACCGGGATGCCCCAGCGGGCGTAGCTGTAGTGGTCGCTCCGGCAGTAGATGTTCGCCTCGTGCTTGTCGGCGTCCATCGAGTAGTCGAAGGTGAAGCCGTGGCTGCCGGTGCGGTTCACCTCCTCCACCAGGTCGCCGAGCTGCGTCGAGAGCCGGCGCGAGCCCACGAGCTGCAGGTAGCCCTGCCCGCCGCCGCGCTCCACGTCGTCCGCGCGGCCACGGCCGATCATGTCGATGTTCAGCTGCGCCACGATGGAGTCGCGCGGCACCGTGGCGTGCTCGGTGAAGTACTGCGAGCCGAACAGGCCCTTCTCCTCCGCCGTGTGCCAGACGAAGAGGACGGAGCGGCGCGGCGGGCGGGCCGCCATCTGCTGCGCGATCTCCAGCACGGCCGCGCTTCCGGAGGCGTCGTCGTCCGCGCCGTTGAAGATGCTGTCGCGGCGCGCCGGGCGCACACGCCGCAGCGAGTCGATCCCCGCGCGCAGCTGCGCGGCCTCCGCCGCCGACAGCACACGCTCCGGGTCCTCGGCGCCGCCGCGGCGGAAGAGGCGGTCGTGGACGCGCACCGAGTCGTGGTCCTCCGCGTGCTCGGCGATCCCCACGTGGTCGTTGTGCGCGCCGACGGCCACGTACTGCCCGCGCAGCCGGGCGTCGCTGCCGGGGAGGATCGCCACCACGTTGCGCGCCGGGAAGGCCGTGCGCTGCTCCAGCGGACGGAAGCCGCCGGTCACGGTGCGCCCGCCCGCCGCGGCGGCGCCGGGTTGCAGCGAAGTGAGGGGCGCGCCGAGGAGCCGCTCCGCCGCGACGGAGGTCACCAGCATCACCGGCGGACCGCTCTGGCGCCGCGGCCCGGCGGCGAGCACCAGCTGCTCGTCGCGCAGGAAGGTGATGAAGTCCGGCGGCGACGCGTCCATCGTGGCGATGGCGATGCCGGTGGCGCCTGCGTAGCGCGTCATCGGTCCCTGCATCCAGATGCGGAAGTCGGGGCGGCCGTTGGGCGACATCGGAGCCGAGAAAACGACGAAGCGCCCGCGCGCCTGCTCGGGTGTCATCGCGGCCGGGTCGCCCCAGCGCCCGCCGTACACCACGGGCGCGGCCTGCGCGGCGAGGGTGGTGCCCACGTCGAAGAAGCCCTCCACCTGTGGCAGTGGCGCGAAGTCTTCCCACAGCTTCAGCGGGTTGCCTCCCCGCGGCGTGAACGACGACTGCGGGTCCACCGTGCGGCGCACCATCGGCACGGTCTGGAAAAAGGTGCCGTTCTCCCCCGCCGGCCGCAGCCCGATCCGCCGCGCCTCGGCGGCGATGTAGTCGGTCCCCATCACGTTGCCGCGCGTGCCGGCGTCACGCCCCATCATCGAGTCGTCGGCCAGGACGTAGACGCGCGTCATGGCGTCGTCGCGCGTGATGGCGGCGGCGGTGGGGCGCGGCGCGTGCCGGGCCGGCCCCTCGCCGGGCGCGGCGCGCGGGGCCTGCGCAAGCACCGGCGCGGCGGCCAGCGCCAGGGCGGCGCCCGCTGCCATTCCGAATCTGCTCTTCACTCGATTGCTCCTGGAGGGAGTGTGGGGCGAGGCCGCGCCGCTCCGGCCGGCCCCCGGTGGATACCGCGTCAGCGCCCGCCGCCCGTGGCGCCGGGGACGCGGGCGAGTGCTTCCTGCTGGGTTCGCGCGCCGCGCAGCACCCGCAGCGCCGCCTGCAGCTGGTTGTCGCGCGGCACGGTGAGGAGGAACGACGCCTCCTCGCCCAGCGCCAGCGAGGTCACGCGATCGGCGATCAGCCGGTCGATCAGCGGGAGCCCCGCGTTCCACACGGCGCGGTCCACCGGCGCGCCACGCGCGACCAGGCGCTGGAAGAAGGCCTCGCGCCACGCCGGCGTCACGGTGAAGCCGCGCTGCACGCCGGCGCGCGCCCACTGCAGGCTGAGCTCGGTCAGCACCTCGTTGATCACCGACGCGCGCCCGGTGAGCGCCTGCACCAGCGCCCGCTCGCCGCCGCCCAGCGTGTCCGGCCGCACCACCAGGTCGGGGGTGATGCCCCCGCCGCCGCGCACGATCCGCCCCGCGTCCGAGCGGAACTCGGGGAGGCGCGACAGCGCGGAGTCGGAAGGCGGCAGGGTGTCTGGAAGGAAGCGCCCCGTCTCCGACACGCGCCGCTCGCGCTGGATGGAGCGCCCGCTCGGCGTGAACCACTTGGCGGTGGTCAGCTTCAGCGCGTAGCCGTCCGGAAGGGGGAAGAGCTCCTGCACCAGCCCCTTGCCGAACGAGGGCGTGCCGATCACCACCGCGCGGTCGTGGTCCTGCAGCGCCCCCGCCACGATCTCCGAAGCGGAGGCGGAGCCGGCGTCGGTCAGCACCACGATCGGCTCGCCGGACGCGAGCGGCCCGCCCTCGGCGCGGTACACCTCCGCGGGGCGGTCGCGGTAGCGGACCTGCAGGATCTCCTGCCCGCGCGCCAGGAAGAGGTTGGAGATGCGGATCGACTGCTCCAGGCTCCCGCCGCCGTTGCCGCGCAGGTCCAGGATCAGCGACTTCGCCCCGCCTGCCCGCAGCGCCGCCACGGCGCGCGTGACCTCCTCGGCCGACGCCTCGCTGAATCGGTCCAGCGGCAGGTAGCCGACGCCGCCCTCAAGCACCGTGGCGTACGCCACCACGGGGATGTGGACGATGGCGCGCCTCACCTCGCGCACCACGGGCTGCTCGCCCGGGCGCACGAAGGTGACGCGCACGGGCGTCCCCGGGACTCCGAGCACGCGCGAGGTCACGCTGTCCAGCGGCAGCCCGATGACGCGGTGCCCCTCGACGGCGATCACCCGGTCGCCCACGCGGACGCCCGCGGCGGCGGCGGGGTTGCCGGGGTAGACGCGGGTGATGACGGTGGTGTCGCGGACGCGCTCCAGCAGCATCCCCAGCCCGCCGTAGCCGTTGCGGAGCCCTTCGCGCTGGAAGGCCGCCAGCTCGCGCGGCGTGTACAGCTCCGCGTACGGATCGCCGATGCTGCGCAGGAGCCCCCGCGCCGCCTTCTCGTACAGCGAGTCTTCGGGAATCGAGTCCACCCCGCGCGTCGCGATACGGGTGAGCACCTCGTAAAATAGGCGCTCGCCGTCGTTGGCCTGCCGCTGCAGCATGAAGCCGCCGGCCAGCACGGGGATGACCAGCCCGGCCACGGCGCTGCGCAGGAAGGTGAGGCGCGCTGCGCGGCGCGGGTCGTCGGAACGTCGGGGATCGCGGGCCATCTGCGCTCGTCGCGGCGGGTGTGCGCGCCCCCCTGGCGGCGGCGCGGAGGTACTCCGGGTGAAGCTGTCCTCCTGCGTACAAGACACAGGCCAGCGCGGTTCCACCAGGGTTAAATTTTTAGCACCACGCGGTTTGATGCAAGGACGAGGGGTGAGGGTTGGGTTAGGGGGCCTAGTTTGGTGCCGCAAGGAGGGGCCCCCTCCCCCCGGCCCCCCTCCCCCGCCTGCGGGGGCGCAGGGCGGGCGAGGGGGAGAACTCCGTGCGCTGCGGCAATGCCCTCGTAGGGGCGCGATTCATCGCGCCCGTGTCACGGGCATGCACCGCACCCCGCCTCACCCGAGACCGCTTCAGCGGTCTTCCCGTAGTTCCAGCCGGGGGCTTCAGCCCCCGGCGATGCGGCCGCGCTGCCCGCCCGTCTGCACCGATCCGCTCCCCGGAGCCTGCGAAGGCAGGCTTCCCGCGATTGTTGCAGCGGTTTCAACCGCCGGGGTTGCTCAATCCTGCGCCTGCGCCAGATAGTTCCCCAGGATGCGGTTGGTGGCGTTGAGCACGGCCAGGGAGGCGGAGTGATAGAGGTTCTCGGTGGCGAGAGCCGCGCCGATCAGCGTGCGGCCGTCCGGGGTGCCGCCACGCAGCACGGCGACCACCACCTCGGCGTCAAAGGCGCGGAAGCCCTTGATCCCCACCAGCTCGAACTCCACCCGGCCGCCCAGGATCGCGTGCAGCGAGCGCAGGGTGGCGAGGGCGGCCAGGCGCAGCTCCAGCGGCGCGCCCCCCTCCCCCTCCACCTCCTGGCGGAACGACTCGCCCGCCCACTCCAGCTCCACCTCCGCGATGGCGCGGCCGGGGCGCGGCTGCGTGAGGCGGGCGGACACGAAGCGGACGCGGCGCCGCGGCTCGGCGGTGGGGAGGAAGGCGAGCTGCACGTCGGCGCCCACGAAGCCCAGGCGCGCAAGGATGCCGCGGGCCAGCGCCTCGATGGGGCCGCCGTCGCCGCGCTCGCAGATCAGGTAAACGGATGGGGACGATTCGCCGTCGACCACCGCGCGGCGGACGCCGCCCACGGACTCCAGCTCGGCGCGCAGGCGCTCGCGCCCGGCCTCGTCCAGCATGGCTGCGGACATGGGGGGATCGGAACCGGAAGGGATGGGGAGGTGAGTGGCGAACGTAGCAGCGTCTTGTTGCAGTTGTCAAGCGGTGCGGGGCCCGGAGACGCTCGTCCCCGGGCCCCGCCGTCACCGTCGCAGGCTCAGAAGCGGAGCAGCGCACCGGCGCCCTTGAGCTCCTGCACCTCGGCGGCGGCGGCGAAGGCGATCTGCACCCCCTGCCCTTCCGCCATCCGCACCATCTCCTCCACCACGTCCACCCCCTCCAGCGTGGAGGAGCCGTCGTACGGGCACGTCTTCAGGTCGCGCGCGAAGACGAAGCCGCACTGGCCGCAACGCACCCCGTCCTGCCTGTGGTCGCTGGCGAGGACGAGCGTGTCCACCTTGCCTTCCTGCAGCGCGGTCAGCGTCCCCTGGAAGCCGGCGGTGGCCAGGTAGTCGTGCGCCACGCGGTCCTTGAGCTGCTCCACCACCTCGCGCTCGCGGCGCTCGAGGTCGGCGCGAAGGAGGGGCTCCAGCTTCTCCATCACCCCGGCGGCGGGCTCGTCCACCCACATGTTGCCGGTGTGGACCACGCGCTGGAGGATGGAGTCGGGGAGGAACTCGCGGAACTTGGCCGTGTTCTCCTCGGTCCCCAGCAGCACCAGATCCTGCGGGTGGTAGCGGTCCACGAACTCCTCCACCTCGGCGGCGAAGTCCTTGAAGAAGTGCCGCATCTCCTCCGCCTTGCGGCGCTGGATGCGCGACTGCGAGTAGCCGCCGGCCTTGACGTGGCTGTTGACCGGGAGCGGCTCGCCGTGGCGCTCGATCTCGTCCAGCAGCGACCCCAGGTACACGCTCAGGATGCGGACGTGCTCGCGGTCCAGCAGGATGACGCCGTAGTGGTGGTAGCTCTCCAGCACCTGCGCCAGCGGCCCCACCAGGGGGCGGTCGTTCACCACCATGCGGTTCTGCACAGGGACGGGAAACTGCATCGCCTCGAAGTAGTCGCCGCCCACTTCGGCGTAGATCACCACGCCGCGGTTCGACTGGTCGAAGTCGTTCGCGATCCACGAGCGGATGCGGGCCGTCAGCTCGTCCACCGCCGGGCCTTCACGCTGGATCAGCTCGGGTTCGATCTCCTCGAGCTGAGCGCGCTTCTGGCTCAGGAAGACGTCCCATTGGCGCTTGTTGTTGTGGTTCACCGACATGTCGAGGAAGAGCGAGATCACGGGGCGCCCGCTCGGCTCGCGGGAGATGAGCCTCTCGAGGTCTTGCTTGGTAATCATACCATCCTGTGTTGAAGGAGGCGGAATCGGCCGCAGGTCCGCCCTGCGCGGCGAGCGTGCGGCTCGGTGCAAAAGAGGAGCCAGTGCCCCCCCGCTTGACGCCTCCGCTACCTTCGGGTGCCGTCCGGTGTACCGGGTGGCGCGCGGAGCCACGTCGGCTCCGCCCATCCGACTGGAGGATATGAAGATGACCGACCTGGACTACCGGGCGTTCTGGGACAGGGGGTTCACCTGGGCCGACTACCTGGGCAACGAAGTGCGCGAGCACCGCGACCTGTGGCTCGCCGTCGACAGCCGCGCCGTGGTCCCCGCCTGGGCCGCCGATGAGGCCGCCGCGCTGGGCGACGGCTGGAAGCTGCTGATCATATCGGAGGACTGGTGCGGCGACGCTTCCAACACCGTCCCGGTGATCGCGAAGCTGGCTGAGGCCGCGCCGGGCGTGGAGCTGCGCGTGGTGAAGCGCGACGAGAACCCCGAACTGATGGACCGCCACCTCACCAACGGCGCGCGCTCCATCCCCCTCGCCGTGGTTCTGGACCGCGACTTCCGCCCCGCCGGCCAGTGGGGTCCGCGCCCTTCGGAGCTGCAGGAGATGGTGCTGCGGGAGAAGAAAGCCGGCCTGCGCCCCCTGGCCGAGATCTACCGCGACGTCCGCCGCTGGTACGCCCGCGACCGTGGCGAGAGCACTCTGCGCGAGATCCTGTCGGTGATGGGCTCACACGGAAACACGCAGGCATCGAGATAGAATCGTCCCGGTGCCTCCGTGTCACTGTACGACGGGTTGTAGCGTTCTGGCGAGAGAGGCAGATTCATCTGTATCCGCGCGCCACTTACACGCAACCCCGAATAGACATGCTGCGCCTCCCATTCTTCGCCACGGTGCTGTGCTGCGCTTTTCTCGCCGCCTGCGACGGACGCACCCCCGTCGATCCGAACCTTCGTTTCGAGGGCACGTACGACCTGGTGTCGATCAATGGAGAGCCAGTGCCTTACCTCGTCTCCCTCGGCCGCGAACGTAACCTCATCAACAGCGGCTCCATCACGCTCCTCATCGACGGACGGTTCCACCGGCAGGAAACCAGGCAGTACAGCTTTGGCCCCGAGGTCTACCAGGACAGCGGCACGTACGTGGTTCGGGGCGACTCGGCCTCGCTGGTCACCATTGAACGAAACGGGTCACCCCCCGCCGCCTCGGCGGCGCTGAGCGACTCGGCCATCGTCATCCGCTGGCAGCACTACGACTCGCGCATCATCGGCCTCCCCTTCGTCTACCGGAAGCGATAAGGAAACGGAGGCACGGAGACGAGTCTGTCTCTGTGCCTCCGTCTTTCCCGTAGTGTCTCCCTGCTGTCGATGCTGGCCGCGGGCTCGATGAATCGCGCCCCTACACACGCGCCGCCGCGTGTTCAGGCACGGGCAGCCACGCGGGGCTGCCCCTACGGGCATCGGCGCGCGTGGCGGCGGTCGAGGCGGGCGAAGGGTGGGCGCGATGAATCGCGCCCCTACAACGGATATCGGACCCCGAGTCCGCGAAGGCGGACTTTGTGCTGTTGTTGCCGCGAGTTCACTCGCCCGGGCTCCAGGGCCCAGGGCTCCAGGGCCCAAGCCCCTCAATCCCCCGCCCCCACCTCCTCCAGATCCGCGGCGAGGCGGGCGAGCTCGGGGGCGAAGCCGAGGGCGCGATAGATCTCGCCGGCGGCATCCAGGTAGGCGCGGGCCTCAGAGGGGCGGCTGCAGCGCGCGTGCAGAACGCCGTAGTCGTGCAGGATCGCCGCCTCCGTCTTGCGCGGCAGGCCCCGCTCGCGGCACACCCGCAGCGCCTGCTCGTAGAAGACGAAGCCCTCCTCGTCCCGCTGCGCGCGCGCCACGGAGCCCAGCAGCAGGTACACGTCCACCAGGTCCGGCACGAAGCGGTTGAGGATGGCGATCTCCTCGGCGCGGCGGGCCTCGTCCTGCGCTTCCAGGAGGCGGTCCTGCGGCACCAGGGCGCCGCCCAGGTTCACCCGCAGCGTCACCTCCCAGTCCGGCCCGGGGCCGCGCGCCAGCGCCTCGCGGAAGACGTCCTCCGCGGCCAGCGCCTCGCCGCACTCCACCAGCAGGAGGCCGCGGTTGTTGAGCCAGTACAGGAGCGGATCCTCGGCACCGGAGGCTTCGATGCGCTCGCGGGCGCGGTCCAGCAGGCGCTCGGCCAGGGGGAGCTTCCCCTCCAGCATCGCCAGCACGGACAGGTTGGTGTAGAACGGCCACTCCACGGCCGGGTCGTTCAGCCTGCGGGCGATCTCCAGCCCGCGCTCGTACCAGGCGCGGGCTTCCGGACGCTCGCCGCGGCCGTCGCACACGTTGCCCAGGCCCTGGCAGGCGATCGCCTGCCCCGTGTCGTCGCCCTGCGCCACGCTCAGGCGGTGGCTGCGCTGGTACCACTCCCACGCCTCCTCCAGCCGCCCCGCCGCGCGCGAGCTGCGCCCCAGGCGGCGCAGCGCCAGGATCTCGGGGTCCTTGTCCCGCAGGTCGCGCGAAACCTCCAGCGCCAGCGAGTAGATCTGCTGCGCCTGCTCCAGCCTGCGCTCCCCCTCCTCCACCTCGCCGGCGCGCACCAGCGCGCGCGCGGCGCCGGCCGCGTCGCCCTCGCCCTGCAGGCGCACCGCCTCGATGACCAGGGCGAAGAGGCGCTCCATCCGCTCCTGCGCGCGGGTGACGACGGCGGGCACCAGCGCCGCCAGCCGGTCCGCGTCCAGCACCCGCTTCCCCACCGTGGAGTACTCGGCCGAGCGCGCCCAGAGCTTCTCCCGGTCCGTGTGCGACGCGCCGATGAGGGCGTCGCTCAGGGGGAGAAACTCATCGCCGAGTGGAACGAGCGCGAGCGCGCGCTCCACCAGCAGTTGCGAGGCGGGCCGGGACACTTTGACCTGTGGAGTGGAAGAGGCCGGCCGTCAGCCGCCGGCCATCACGTACTTGCCGCCGTACGCCGAGAAGTGCGGCGTAGTGCCGGAAAGCACCGTCCCCAGCACGTTGACGCTGCCGCCGAGGGAGGTCCACCCGCCGTTCTCCCAGCGCGCCACCTCGATGGGGCTGCCGTTCAGCGACACGCCCGCCAGCGGGAAGCGCAGGGTGACCGGGGTGTTGAACTGAATGCCGTGCGGACCGAACTCCGCCACCACGCGCCTGGCCAGCGCCGGCTCGGAGGGGAGGTCGATGGTCACCACCGTGTCGGCCGGGAGCGCGCCGGCGGGGATGTCCACGCGGAAGCCGTTCAGCTCCACGAAGCCACCCTGGGCTGCGCTGATCCGCTTCTCCGCGTGGCGCGCGCCGGAAAGGTCCGGGAGCGAGCTGAAGTGAAGCAGCGTGGTGACGTCCGCGGCACCGAGCACGCGGGCGGCGTCAGGGGCGGGGGCGAGCGGCGAAACGTCGGAGCAGCCGGCGAGCAGGACCAACGAAGCGAACGCGGCGCTGAGGGAGCGTCGAAGGGTCACGGATGGTTCCTTTCACGGAGTGAGCGGGGTTCCCGGCGAGTACATCTAGCACGTGCCATGCCGCGCCGCGCAACGCCTGAATCGCGGAAATCTCCAGTGTTTGCGCGGAGAATCGCCCACGGGACGCCAAATGCGCCCGGAAGGCGCTGCACCAAAACGGGGCAGCTTCACTAATCCAGGGAAGCGGATCCCTCCAGCCCGTACTCCCGCACCTTGCGCGTGAGGGTGTTGCGGTGCACCCCCAGCACCTCCGACGCGCGCCCCATGTGCCCGCCCACGCGCCGCAGCACCTCGCGGATGTGCAGGCGCTCCACCGAGGCCAGGTCCAGGTCCGGGGAGTAGCCGGCCAGCGGGGCGCCGTCCGCCTCGGCGGGCGCGGCGGCGTTGAGCTGGTCGGTGGGCAGGTGGTCCGGCAGCAGCACCGAGCCGTGCGACATCAGCACCGCGCGTTCGGTGACGTTGCGCAGCTCGCGGATGTTCCCCGGCCAGTCGTGCTGGTGGAAGCGCTCGAACACGGAGCGGGCGATGGCGCGGATGGGCCGCCCGTAGTGCGTCGCGTGCCGCGCCACGAAGTGCTGCGTGAGGAGGTCCAGGTCGGGGCCCCGGTCGCGGAGGCGCGGCAGCTCCAGCGTGACCACCGCCAGGCGGAAGTAGAGATCCTCGCGGAACGTTCCTTCGGCGATGGCGTTGCGCAGGTTGCGGTGCGTGGCGGCCACCACGCGCACGTCCACGGCGATGCGCTCCTCGCCGCCCACGCGCTCGATCTCGCGCTCCTGCACGGCGCGCAGGATCTTGGCCTGCAGCGCCAGGCTCATGTCGCCGATCTCGTCCAGCAGCAGCGTCCCCCGCTGCGCGCGCTCCCAGCGGCCGATCTTGCGCGCGATGGCGCCGGTGAAGGCGCCCTTTTCGTGGCCGAACAGCTCCGATTCCAGCAGGTTCTCGGGGATGGCGGCGCAGTTGATGGCCACGAACGGCCCCGCGGCCCGCGCGCTGTTGCGGTGGATGGCGCGCGCCACCAGCTCCTTCCCGGTCCCGCTCTCGCCCAGGATGAGGACGGTGGCGGAGCTCGGCGCCACGCGCCCAACCATGCGGAACACCTCCAGCATCGACGGGCTCCCCCCGATCGCGGAGTCGCCGTCGCCCTCCTCGCCCACCGCGTCCAGGGGGACCACTTCCTCGGCGTCGGACACCTCGCGCAGGAGGGCGGCGAGCTCGCGCACGTTGGGCGGGGCGGCCAGCACCCCCAGCACCCCCAGCCGCGACGCCTCCACCATGAGCTGCATGGTGGGGCGCGACGCGGTCAGCACCAGGGCGCCCGGCTCCACGCCGCTGGACACCATCCGCTCCACCAGCGCCAGGTCGGCCGCGGGAAAGTCGAGCGAGAGGACGACGGCGCCCCAACCGCCGGCGCGGAGCCGCTCCAGCCCCTCGGAAAGGGTGGCGCAGGGGTGCACGCGCGCGCCCGCCCCCAGCGCCTCGCGCGTGGCCTCGCGCACGGCGTCGCCGGAGGCGGCGAGCGGGTCGATGACGAGAACGGCGGGAGCGGCCACGCGCTCGGGGGCCCGGGGAACAGGATTGGGGGAACGCCGCAATCTGAGGCACCGCGCGGGAGTGTGCAACACGTTTCTCCCGCTTGCGGGCGCAGGCGGAGCCGCGTAACCTTGGCTGCACCCGATTCCCGCACCTCTGGAGACGACCATGGAGCGAGCCCATCCCCCCGAGCGGCGCCTGGACCGGGCCGGCATGACGCTGATCGAGATCATCGTCGTCATCGTGGTGCTCGGCATCCTGGCGGCGGTGGTCGGCACGCAGGTGTTTGGGCGGGTGGGCGAATCGCGCACGCAGGCGGCGCGCACGCAGATCGAGCAGTTCGGCGTGCAGCTCGACCTCTACCGCCTGGACAACGGCCGCTATCCCTCCACGGAGCAGGGCCTGGCCGCCCTCCGCACGCGCCCCACGACGCCGCCGGAGCCGCGCGCCTGGAAGGGCCCCTACGCAAAAAAGGACATCCCGCCCGACCCGTGGGGCAACCCGTACCAGTACCGCTTCCCCGGCGAGCACGGCGACTACGACCTGGTCTCCTTTGGCGCGGACGGCAAGGAAGGCGGCGAAGGCGAGGACGCGGACCTGGTGAGCTGGAAGTAAGGTCCACCCAGCAGCGAGCAACGGCGCGGATGCCCACGAGGGTGTCCGCGCCGTCTCCGTATGAGATCTCCCACCGAGACACAGAGCCACAGAGAGAACAGCCCAAAGCCTTTCTCTGTGGCTTGCAGTTTCCTCCGTGTTCTCTGTGTGAGCTTTTTTCTCTGTCTGCATCGGTATGGTGAAGACGCCCTGCATTCTGCACCATTATGGTGAAGCAGCGGAGAGCCAGCAATGAGGACGGCGAGGCTAAGTGCCACGGGGGCAATAGATTACGAATATGAGCACGCGCGGACCGGGTCGTGCTCAGGAGGAGGGCACCGGGCCACACATTCGGCCGGATCCACCTCTTGCCCTGGGGAGCCATGCTCCGTTCAGCACCACGCCGGTTGCTGCTGCTAGTCGCGGCCACGCTGCTCTGCGCCACCAACGCCGTCGCGCAGGCCATCGATCCCGCGCTCAGGACCGTGCTGGCGTCGGCCGGCACGGCTGAAGTGATCGTCACCTTCAAGGGGAACACCGCTCCGTCGCTGAGCGACCTGAACGTGCTGCGCGCCGTCGGGATCACGAACGGCATCACCTTCCGCTCGCTGCCGATGGTGGGGACCACGGCCACCCTGGCGCAGGTGAACGCGCTGGCCGCCAACCCGCGGGTGCGCTCGGTGTTCCACAACAAGCGGCTGACCTACTACAACTACGAGGCGCGCCACCTGACGGGCGTGGAGCGGGTGCGCTCCAGCGCGGCGCTCACCGGCCTCAACCGCGGCCTTCCCGTCACGGGCAAGGGCGTGGGCGTCTACATCGCCGACAGCGGCATCGACGCCACGCACCCCGACCTGCAGTTCGGCAAGAACGTCATCCAGAACGTGTGGGCCCCCATCCAAAAGGACCTGGTGGGCGCGGAGACGGGCTTCCGTCCCGTGATCGTGGTGGAGAACCAGCTGAACACGGACAACGGCGGGAGCGGGCACGGCACGCACGTGGCCGGGATCTCCGGCGGCACCGGCCAGGCCTCGGCCGGCAGGAACGCGGGCGTGGCGCCGGGCGCCAACCTGGTGGGCTACGGTTCGGGCGCGGGCATCTTCGTGCTCAACGCCATCGGCAGCTTCGACTACCTGCTGACCAACCAGGCGCGCTACGGCCTCCGGGTGATGAACAACTCCTGGGGCTCCAACGGGCCCTTCCAGCCGGACGATCCGGTCAACGTCGCCTCGCGCATCGCGTCGGAAGACCGCAACGTGGTGGTGGTGTTCGCGGCGGGGAACGGCACCTATCCCAACTCGCACAACCCGTACGCCCGCGCGCCGTGGGTGATCTCGGCCGCAAACGGCACCAAGGCCGGCACGCTGGCGGCGAGCTCGTCCAAGGGCACCCCGGGGGGCAACAAGACGGTGACGGCGGCCAACGGCGAGGTCATAACCTGGCTCGACGAGCCCACGGTGACGGCGCCCGGCACGGACATCCTCTCGGTGCGCGCCTCCATCAGCGCCAGCACCTCGACGGACCCGTTCTACACCGTGATGGGCGGCACCTCCATGGCCAGCCCGCACGTGGCCGGCATCGTGGCGCTGATGCTGGAGGCGAACCCGCTGCTCACCCCCGAGCAGGTCAAGCAGATCCTGAAGGCGACGGCCACGCACATGCCGAGCGCGCTTCCGGGGGCGGAGTACAAGGGCTTCGAGGTGGGCGCGGGCTACGTCAACGCCTTCGCCGCCGTCCAGAAGTCGTTCGACCTGGCCACCCCGTTCGGCCGCATCCTGGACGGCTACGAGGTGCTTGGGCGCGCGGAGATGAAGGTGCTGCGTGACCACGCCTTCGACTACAGCCCGCTGGCGCCCACGGGGAGCTACAAGCGCACCTTCTCGGTTGAGCCGGGGGCGGACCGCCTGGAGGTGGAGATCGCCTTCGACGGGCTCTACCTTCCGGCGTACGGCAGCGCGGCCAACTCGCTGACG
Source organism: Longimicrobium sp. (assembly GCA_036389135.1). Taxonomy (NCBI): domain Bacteria; kingdom Pseudomonadati; phylum Gemmatimonadota; class Longimicrobiia; order Longimicrobiales; family Longimicrobiaceae; genus Longimicrobium; species Longimicrobium sp. Next base: position 1,626 of record DASVQP010000008.1, on the reverse strand, counting down.
CTGGACGTGTTCGACCCGCAGGGGAACCGCTACTACACCTACGACCTGCTCTTCGCCATCTACGGGACGAACCGGCTGGTGGTGGTGGTGCCCAACCCGTCCGCGGGCAACTGGACGATGGAGACCAAGATGTTCACCCTGCTGGGCACGCAGGGGAACGTGGCCGCCGCGCCGGACAAGGTGCGCGAGCAGGTGCGCACCTTCACCTTCGAGACGCCGGCGATCGCGGACATCCAGGGGAGCGCGGACCGCGGCGCCATCGAGTGGGCGCTGACCAACGGCTACATGGGGCTGTGCGCGGAGGGCTCGTTCTGCCCTGACCAGCCGCTCACCCGCATCCAGCTCGCCCGCGGCCTCACGCAGTTCGCGGCGATCCGGCAGTCGCTCCCGTTCAACGGCGGCTCCACCTTCAGCGACGTGGCCGAGACCGACCGGCCGTTCGCGGAAGCGGTGGCGGCCCCCGGCGCGGCGCTTCGCGACCCGGAGTACCGCTACGGCGGCGTCATGGAGGGCTCGGGAGGCACGTTCAACCCGGGCAACGACATCAGCCGCGGCCACTTCGCCCGGGTCCTGGTGCGGGCCATCGGCGGAGAGGCGGCCGCGCTCGCCCACACGGGAGACGTGACGGTGGCCTACAACGGCCAGACGTACGTGGTGGCCGACCAGAATTCGATTCCCACGGCGGTGCGCGGCCACGTGCACGCGGCGATCAACTCCGGAATGCTGAACGTGTTCTGGAGGATCGAGCAGGGTCCGCTCGACCCGGCGCCGGTGCTCAAGCCGTACTTCTTCCCGACGGCGGATCCGTCCAAGCCGGTGACGCGCAGCGAGGCCGCGGTGGCGATCTCGCGCTACCACGCGCAGTTCTTCAAGTAAGCCGCGGCAGCTCGCGCGGATCGGCGAGGCACGGAGATTCGTTCTCCGTGCCTCGCTTTCGTTCGCCCGCGAACCTCGAGAACAGCATCACACAGAGTACACGGAGAGGAACCGCAAGACACAAAGAACAACTTTTCCTTCTTCTTTCCGTTCCCCTCTGTGGCTCTGTGTGAGATTTCCTTCTGGGTATCGGTTGTGAAACAAATCAGTGATACTGCTCAAGAACGGTGAAGAAGTTTCACTCTTTTGGTGCAGCCCGGCAGAGGCCGCAGCAGGAGATCGAAGTCGTAAGCTGTTTGTTGTCAGAGAGATAGCTAAATCGGGAGTTTTGGCGGCACACGTGCATTGGAGGGGGACAGTCCCGCAGGACTGTTCCCCCCCCTCGTGGAGCCCCCTGATGCACCTGCCGATGATCCGGCGACTGTTCGCGCCCGTAGCGGCCCTCCTCCTGGCAGCGGCCCCCGCGTTCGCCCAGAGGATCGACCCGCAGCTCACCCGCACGTTCGGCAGCCTGCCGGCCGGGCGCACCGCCGAAGTGATCGTCACCTTCGACGGCAACTCCGCGCCGGCCGTCGCGGACCTGGACGCGCTCACGGCGGTCGGGATCAGGGGCGGCATCACCTTCCGGTCGCTGCCGATGGCCGCCGTGCTGGCCACCAGCGAGCAGGTGCAGGCGCTGGGCCGCAACTCGCGGGTGCGCTCGGTGTTCCTCAACAAGCGGCTGACCTACTTCAACTACGACGCGCGCCA